>NZ_JAHHUL010000004.1 GCF_019008365.1 Phosphitispora fastidiosa
TATTTTTCATGTCATTGCCTCCCCACAGCTATATTTTATCCTAACTAAGCTGTGTCCGGCAAATCGAGTATGGGTCATATCTCAACCACCGGGCTCACTGCCATTGTCTCAGATGATTACTCATTTACATTCCAATATGGTTCTATCTCAACGGATCTCGAATCGGCGCCCCTGTCCCCCAGTTCTTAATTTACATTCCAATATGGTTCTATCTCAACAATGCTCGGACTTGGGCAGAACCGAAATTCCGGTTAATTTACATTCCAATATGGTTCTATCTCAACTTTTGACTGTCGGCATAGCAATTGGACGACACATTTATTTACATTCCAATATGGTTCTATCTCAACGAACAAACACGGTGCAATATGCGGCTTATGTGATAAATTTACATTCCAATATGGTTCTATCTCAACTAAGTCAGCATGGAATATGTGAGCGATGCGATGGAGATTTACATTCCAATATGGTTCTATCTCAACTCTGGAGTATTCAGAAAAATACCCAGGGCTCATAGTCATTTACATTCCAATATGGTTCTATCTCAACTCATTTTACGGCCCCGCTCCTGAATTAACTGTTTGATTTACATTCCAATATGGTTCTATCTCAACTAAGTAAGGCTGTAACACTTGCACTGGCAGTCGGGTATTTACATTCCAATATGGTTCTATCTCAACTGAAAACCTATGTCTGACAGGTATTCACGGTTACATTTACATTCCAATATGGTTCTATCTCAACGCATTTAGCCATATTAGTTTAACCCCCTTTTATTCATTTACATTCCAATATGGTTCTATCTCAACTGCCGTGTGGGAAGAGTATTGGAAACAGCTTATACATTTACATTCCAATATGGTTCTATCTCAACGTAACCGGGGGTGCCAGTTGTGCAGTCGTGGTAACATTTACATTCCAATATGGTTCTATCTCAACCAAAAACGACCACGACTTTGATTCACCTGTTACCTGGATTTACATTCCAATATGGTTCTATCTCAACTGTAGCATCTAAAAATTTTATTGAATCAAAAAACACATTTACATTCCAATATGGTTCTATCTCAACCGAGAGACCCAAGCTGCTTCACTGTAGCTAAACCATATTTACATTCCAATATGGTTCTATCTCAACCTAAACCTTCAAGCATTCCTTTTTTTGAGTATACCCAATTTACATTCCAATATGGTTCTATCTCAACTCTGCACCTATGATTGATACCCCGTAAACTCCAAGATTTACATTCCAATATGGTTCTATCTCAACATAGCTTTTGGCAGATTGTTTTTTGCCACATTCAAATTTACATTCCAATATGGTTCTATCTCAACCATAGCTTTTGGCAGATTGTTTTTTGCCACATTCAAATTTACATTCCAATATGGTTCTATCTCAACTATAAGAGGATGTTTCTTTGTCGTAAACATATCCATATTTACATTCCAATATGGTTCTATCTCAACAGAGTACCAGGGGACGGTCCTTTACGTGCGGGAAACGATTTACATTCCAATATGGTTCTATCTCAACGGAAATATTGGTAAAGGAAGGATGATTATGGCCAGATTTACATTCCAATATGGTTCTATCTCAACCGAAGCGGCACGGTGCTAAGTTGGCGATAACTGGATTTACATTCCAATATGGTTCTATCTCAACGTATCGGAATACGCTCAAGATGGTAAACCAAGCAAATTTACATTCCAATATGGTTCTATCTCAACGAAAGATTTAAGAGAAAAGGTTCAAGCAATGTTAGAATTTACATTCCAATATGGTTCTATCTCAACAAGTGCGGCATCATACATAAAGTACCGGTTGCACCATTTACATTCCAATATGGTTCTATCTCAACCTGGTAATCCACACCTGGTTCCACTTTTCAAGTCAATTTACATTCCAATATGGTTCTATCTCAACTTATGGGGAGCGTCATTTTTTTGGGCCCAATTCGCATTTACATTCCAATATGGTTCTATCTCAACTACGAGAGGAAAAAGGCTTAAGTCAGAAAGAATTGGATTTACATTCCAATATGGTTCTATCGCAACGAAAAAGAGAATGTCCTACTGAAAGATTTAGTTAAAATTTACATTCCAATATGGTTCTATCTCAACATATCAGTTCCGCCAGTTCCTGGCCCAGATGCGGCATTTACATTCCAATATGGTTCTATCTCAACTCCTGTACCACAAATACCACTTCGCCATGCTCAACCATTTACATTCCAATATGGTTCTATCTCAACCCAATGGCTGTAAAAATAGCTGTAGCTGAGTAACTCATTTACATTCCAATATGGTTCTATCTCAACTTTCATGTTGCAGGCCAGGGTGAATATACAGAAGTGATTTACATTCCAATATGGTTCTATCTCAACCAAAGCGAAGTCCAACAACAGACTTGCCATTCTAGATTTACATTCCAATATGGTTCTATCTCAACTGAAGCCGTGGGGGGCTTGGCGATGATGAAGCTAAATTTACATTCCAATATGGTTCTATCTCAACAGTTCTGCCGGTTGGTTACGGAGCGCATGGGTGGCAATTTACATTCCAATATGGTTCTATCTCAACGATGAACCGGTGTCCAAAACCAAGGATGAATATACCATTTACATTCCAATATGGTTCTATCTCAACTAATTTCTACAGCCAAGTAACTTGCTGTATTAGAGATTTACATTCCAATATGGTTCTATCTCAACCAAGATCGAGAGAGGCATCAGGCACGCAATTGAAAATTTACATTCCAATATGGTTCTATCTCAACTGATGTAGATGTGGTTTTGGATTGGTTTCAAAGCCGATTTACATTCCAATATGGTTCTATCTCAACCATCCGGCAGGCAGCACTTCGGGGCGGTCCAATAAATTTACATTCCAATATGGTTCTATCTCAACTAAATGGCCAGTATAAAAAAGCGCAAAGGGAAGAAATTTACATTCCAATATGGTTCTATCTCAACTATATAACAGGTTTGTTTTAGCCCTGGTCTTGCCTTATTTACATTCCAATATGGTTCTATCTCAACTGAGGAATTTGAAAAGATTTATGTATCTTTTTCCGGATTTACATTCCAATATGGTTCTATCTCAACCAAAAACCGTACTACTGATAATTTCTTTTGTTGTATAGATTTACATTCCAATATGGTTCTATCTCAACCAATAGAAAATCAATCTACTATTTACGAATTAGAAAAATTTACATTCCAATATGGTTCTATCTCAACTTGCCTATACATTTACATATATTTACATGTACTACATTTACATTCCAATATGGTTCTATCTCAACGGAGCCTATACTGCCAGATGGTAGGCCGGGGAACCATTTACATTCCAATATGGTTCTATCTCAACGGAGCGGTGGGCAGTGATTAAGTTTGAATGGCTTGGATTTACATTCCAATATGGTTCTATCTCAACGTTTTCCAAGGCCACACAGGTAGCAAAGTGCGGAAATGATTTACATTCCAATATGGTTCTATCTCAACTTCATATTGTGCATAAGTTGCCCGTGCAATATTTATTTACATTCCAATATGGTTCTATCTCAACGCCTAACGGTGATAACCTTAGCCCTGGCAGAATATGATTTACATTCCAATATGGTTCTATCTCAACAGACCCAGCCGGCAAGCAAAAGGTCTGTCAGATAAGATTTACATTCCAATATGGTTCTATCTCAACATCTGTGTTACATCGTAGTAATTGCCCCTATATACATTTACATTCCAATATGGTTCTATCTCAACCTATGGCTATGAGTAGATACCACGTTAATGTTTTCAATTTACATTCCAATATGGTTCTATCTCAACTTATGCATTCTTTACGACCCCAATCCCATTCGATAAGATTTACATTCCAATATGGTTCTATCTCAACCGATACTGTGATTCTCAAGCTGCCGCTGAATCATATTTACATTCCAATATGGTTCTATCTCAACTGTTCTATGCCGGTTATTAAATCCCTTATCGGCGAATTTACATTCCAATATGGTTCTATCTCAACTATGAGCATCCGGAAGATAAAATATTCAATGACAGATTTACATTCCAATATGGTTCTATCTCAACCGAAAAGAGTTAATAGAATTAGGTATAACATGGAAATTTACATTCCAATATGGTTCTATCTCAACTATATTAGAAATGGCTGGGTTAGTCCAGAAAAAAGGATTTACATTCCAATATGGTTCTATCTCAACTTGACAACAGAACAAGTGCGCCTGCTTTTCTTCCAATTTACATTCCAATATGGTTCTATCTCAACGAAGGCTGAGAGAATAAAAATAACCCCCTCTTTTTAATTTACATTCCAATATGGTTCTATCTCAACAAAGGACGCGAAAACAAGTTATGGCGCAAGTTTCAAATTTACATTCCAATATGGTTCTATCTCAACGTGGAACCGCAGGCAGGAGACAGGTAAAAGCGCAGATTTACATTCCAATATGGTTCTATCTCAACTAAGCCCATTGTTCCATCTCAACACCTACACCGAAATTTACATTCCAATATGGTTCTATCTCAACGTGCCATCTGTGTATTGCCCGTTTCCTGATAATACATTTACATTCCAATATGGTTCTATCTCAACTCTGAATCCACTTACCTCTCTTAGTGTCCTTTTAAATTTACATTCCAATATGGTTCTATCTCAACACAGTAATCTCATAATCTGAAACGCTGTCTAACCTATTTACATTCCAATATGGTTCTATCTCAACTAGGTAACCACATGAAACCGATACTCTCCATCAAGCATTTACATTCCAATATGGTTCTATCTCAACACGAATACTGCTCAGGCATAGAATGTCCTGTAGAGAAAATTTACATTCCAATATGGTTCTATCTCAACGTGAATGTAATGCAAAAATACGGTACTACGGACCTGATTTACATTCCAATATGGTTCTATCTCAACACAAAGAAAAATACACTGCTATCTATGCACTCGATGATTTACATTCCAATATGGTTCTATCTCAACGTATGGTGTGCCAGAGCATGAAATCGAAATGATTACATTTACATTCCAATATGGTTCTATCTCAACCCGTAAAAAATGCATAATCATACAAAACTTACGGTTGAAATATACAATACTTTGTATTAACACGTCTTAGAGCTTTTTGAACCAGGGAAAAATCCCGATTTTCGTTCATTCTTGTATGTCACACCCCCGGCCTTTTGGCACTATTTACGGTTGACATATGACAACAATGCATAAATCTTATAAAAAATTACTTGTTGCATCATCTTCCCTTCCCCAAAATTTCTTATCTAGCCACTTTTCACTCCTGCTCTTAAAAATGATGCATGAATCCATATCAATACGCAAATGTTTTTTCAACTCACCCCTTAGTTTGAATATCTGGGATTCACTTAGTTCCCCTTCAAATACCGAATTCTGAATATGTGTCAGATATTTTTTACAGATTTTAAAAACCCGCCGCCAGGTCTTGGCTCCATTTTCCTCACTACTTATATCATAAACCAGTATAACATACAAAATAATCACCACCAAATCTTAAAGCCCTGATAAGGTTTTTCCCTAATAATATGCTTGATGAGCTTGTATAACTCCAGCCTAATTAAATACTGATAAGACACTTCACGCCCTAAGTCCCTGTGTTTTATGCTTGTTTTAAGCTTTTGGTCCAGCTCATTCATAATTAATTTTAATGCTTGTGGCTTTAATCTCAGGTAATATTGATCTTCATCAAAAGACTTTTGGTTGACCATGTTCTTATTTAATAAAGAGAAAATCAGCCTGTCTGCTATCAATGGCTTAAAAATCTCGGCAATATCTAGACTTAGCGAAAATCGTTTTGTACTTGGCTCATGTAAAAAACTGACGGTTGGATTTAACTGGGTTTTATAAATTTCATTTAAAACTTTAGTATACACAAGGGAATTTGTAAAAGAAATCAAGGAATTGATCATATTGTCCGGAGGATGCTTTACTCGTTTCTTAAAATCAATTTCTTGATTGATAATGATTCCCCATGTTTCATAATAAGTTTTTCTTATATTTCCCTCAACGCCCATTAGTTCCTCAATACTTTTACAGTTTTGAATACTGTCACGGAGAGTTTCTATTCTTTCCATATGATTTTCAAGAGCCTTACCTCGTTGATTATAATATCTGACATTTCTGTAGATATTGTAAGATGCAGCTTCAATAATAGCTTTAGCCAATTCTAACCGCTTTTGTTGGTTTTGATGATGATTAACTTGGCAAACTAAAACCTTCCCCGACACCAAACTCTCTCTTGGGGTAAAACTGCCAAAATAATAATCGTAATAATTATAAAAATGAATACAAATATTATTTCTGGCCAGGAAATCAAGTAGCTTTGTGTTGACAGTAATCTCTCCCAAAATATAAAGTTCGTCAACTCGTTCAATGGGAATATCCTTTTTCTGACCAGTCTCTACAATGAACTGTAAAGTATTGTCGTTCCGTTTTAGGGTTCCGCTTGAAAAAATATAATAAGCTTGTTTCATAATTCACCTGCCCCAATATAACACATATCAAAAAATGCACATTTTCGACAGACGGCCTTCTTTGGATAATCATTAGGTGGAGATTCTTTTTTTAAAACTTTTTCTATTTCCTCTAAATTCCCTTCGATCTCAAAGATGTCTCCGTCATCCCATAACACCTTTTGCTTTTTTTTCAGCAGCGGGTAATCAATTACTGCCTCGTTGACGGCAACGCCCATTTCCCTTAAATAGTACATATAATACTTGACCTGGGCAATAGCCATCTGATTCATCTTTGTTGTTTTTTTGATTTCGTGTATAACCCCTTTGTCAATAAAATCAATATTGATAACGCCATCCACCATCAAGTGTTTATCTTTTCTGGAATAACTGCCCTCATCAATAAATCGCCCAATCAACACATTCTCATTGTCCTGTTCCATATCAATATTGTAGCTGGAATACCAGAGCTTACGTTTACATAAGTGAAAATAGGCATACATCATCCCGTTGATTTTCCGTTTCATGCTATTCACCTACATACAATTATCAAATTCAAATTCACCCTTGATAAATCCAACGCCCGATAAACTCATTTCATCAAAGTCGTAAACATTCATGCTCCTGAAAATACCGCTATGAGCATAAATAATTTCAGTCTTCCCCTTGTCAACTCTTTTGTCATTACGGTAGCTCAGGCTCACACTAACTGTGTAATCCTGAATTTCATTTTTCAGTTTTATCTTATCCTGTTTTGACAACCCGCTGTCCTTTTTTAATTTGGATTGCCATTCATCCAGCTTGTTGTCCACACTAAGCTGTTCATAGACTGAATCCGGCATCAGCGTAATACTTAAAATTTCCCTGAACTTTTTTTGAACCCTCTCTTTTGACTTATCAAAGGGTTTTATTGTTTTCAACACTTTTAGCTTTTCAGTTATATCATTGTAATACCGGCTTTTTTTAAGCTGCTCATTTTTCTCTTCGTCATAAATAGAATCAACGTATGCAAACTTGTCTTTTTCGTCAAATAATTTACCTTCATACTGCTGCAGCATATCCCATGAAACATCGAAGAGAATCCGGTCATAAATACCTTGATTATCACCTGTCTGCCTACCGTTCTTGGTATTATATACAAACACATTTGGTTCAACAGGTACAATCCGGCCCCGTCGATTGCACCTTCCAAGGCGCTGCAGCAAGCTGTCCCCAGTACACATCTCCGTATACAACACATCAAAATCAATGTCCAGGCTTGCTTCAACAATCTGGGTCGTTATCCAGATTCCTGTTTCATTGCTTTTGGAGAAATTCATGATTTCCTCTTCCAGTTTCTGGCGGTGCCGCTTTATAAATAAAGCATGCAAAAGTTTTGCATTTTCGCTTTTTAATGCTTCATACAATTCCTGCGCCTTTTTAACTGTGTTAACAATCACCAGCACCTTTTTATTTTTACCGTCTCTTTTGATGGTATTTAGGTCTATTTCCCCGTCACAAAGTTTCATAAAATGTCTTGGCGGACTTTCAGGGAAAAGCAGGGGGGATTTTTCATAAACAATTCCCTCTCTTTCCATTAAATCCATAATAAAAGCAGGCATCGTAGCAGTGATAATGGCAAACTGCCCACCAGCATCCTGAATCAGTTTCAGGCCATACACTAAAGCTGCAATAATCTCACTGCTATACATTTGAATTTCGTCAATGATAACCCTAGAATAAGCTAGAGTAGCCAGCATCTGTTCCCCGCCGTTATATTTAAAAACAAAGGGAAACAACTGGTCAACAGTACATACTGTGAGAGGACTGGCAAAAAGACGTGATTGGCTGTAGAAAACCATCGGGTCAATATCTTCATCTTCACCCGAAATATCAATATACTTAGTTAACGAGTCCGAATGAAGCAAACGTACATTTCTATAACCATATTCACTGGCTATCCGGTCATAAATGGCATTAATTGATACCTTTAGGGGCAGAGTATAAAAGCCCTTACCGTCGCCTATCCACAAAAGAGCCCCTTCTGTTTTACCAATTCCGGTTGAGGCCCTGACCACCAGATTCCTACCTCGATTCTTCAGCATATATTCTTGCACCTGGTTCAATTTCGTCTTAAATTCGTTGGCAACCCTGTTTCGGATATTATCCGGTAAGTTTATACCGCCGTCATTGTGCAATATTTCAAAGGTGTTCTTCTCCAAACCACTGCTGGCAGCATAATCAAGCCTGTTCAGCATTCCCTTAATTATTGCATAAACCAGCCACTGTTCCTCTTCTACTTTTTCAGGAACAGGCATATTGCGCATATTGCTTTTTGAAGGCATTAGATTATCCAACAGTGTAAACTCCAGTTGTTTTACATTCTTTGCCAGATCTTTTGCAATGATTTCATCAATAAGTTTCTTATGGCTTTTAAATTCATATACCAACTCTCTGTCATGATGATACAGTACTGCCATCCGGATGGCTTTAGTAATAACTTCCCCAAATATATTGTTTAATTCCTGAACATTCATGAATGCTAAACTTAGTACGCCATGAGGTATCTGCTCTATTCCCTTTTCTCTGTACAAATCTTTTAAAACATCCACCAGCGGTACTTTGGGTTTCATTAAATTATAAAACCTTGTATTAATCTTGCCTATATCATGATACAGTAAGGCAATTTTTATTGCCTCTGCTATCCTGCTGTCTTTGTTTACAAAGGCATCAGGATAGCAGTTTAAAAATCTCTTGAAATGGATTAACAAATCCCTGGTATGCATTTCAATGGTCGTCTTGCCATCTGATTTAGCATGAAACTCCATCGGATAACCTCCTAAACGATCGGCGCAACATCTCCCTCGCTGTCAACGGGCAATATCTGTTCAAAAAGGCTCCCCTTTGCCGCATAACATGCTCTGATAGGCTTGTCCCACCTTCTTATACCCGTTTTATTGTCAATTTGAAACACTTTATTCAGCTTGAAAAAGGTTCCTTTGGGTCTTAAATCATAATCCCACTTATCTAAGTAGGATTCCGGAATATAAATATCATTTTCCAATACATCATCATACTCTTTTTCCGTAATTTCAACCATTGAAACGCCATCGATACACAGCAAATCCTCATACCTCCCCAGGGAAAGAAAAGTTTTTGGAAAATTGATACCGTTATAAACTTCCTCAATTTTATCTTGGTCATCAGGGCAGATATGTAAAACTAGCTTTAATCCTATCAACGTCTCTACATAGCCAGTGCCTCTGCTGACACCGTATTTTTTCCAATCCTCTCTACCTTTTGACAGGACAGTTTTATCCAAAGAATACAATCCAAAATTTTTACCATCATCTTCTATAACCATGTTATGGCGGCTGAGGTCATTCTTATCAAAGGCAAGGAACTCGTAACGGGTATACAAATCATTTACCACAGATTCATAGCTTCCCTGCACCGCAACCTGCATGGGAACATATTCCCTGTATCCACACGCCGTATGTACCATCCCGATAACCGTCGAATAGGGGGGTAGGGGAAAGGACTCTTTAATTTGAAAGCTGGAAGGTTTGCGGAAATTTGCCGTACTTGCGTAAGCCCTAATTTTTATTGCCTTCACTGTAATACCCCTCCACTTTTCCTTTCAGTTCATCAAACAAGCTGTTAATATCAACGGCTACCAGATCATCTTTTATTTTCGTAGAGTTGTCTAATATCCCGTCCAGCAAACCTACTAAAGTATTTTCTCTAACATCCTCATCCTTAAACATTTCCTTAATGATGCCCGTATCCAGACTGCATTTATTAAGCCTCAGCCGGCCTTCAAAATAAGGATTTTTTCTGTTGTAAACACCGCCTATGGCGAAAACCGGTGCCAAATTCTCCCGGCGGCCTTTGATGTCCCGGTAAAGGAATTGCACTGTTTTTAATAGTTTTACAACCCTTGCGGCCTTTTCAGCATCAGGTATCTCTTCCGTAACCGTTCCCGTCTGGTCCGTTTCTTTTCCCACCCGGTCCAAGTCAATGGTAATGGTATAGGCGTAAAAGGATTGATGAATCTCACTTTGCGAAATGCTGTTATCTAGGTTTTTTCCTCTTGATGATAGCGCCATATTGGTCAGGTAATCCATCTCCGCATGATAATTCTCAAGGGCAATGGCATGACTTAGACGCACTATCGCTGAACGGCTGTTGCCAGATTCACCTTTTGCTGTTTTCATGTAACCAAATAAATCAATCTCAGGATAATCTGATATCTTTGCGCTGGGTGCAAACTGAACAACTTTTTTTGCACCGCCCCCGGCTCCTTCCACTGGCGTATTATCCCAACCCAACTGATTGATTATGTTATAACGCAAAGCCTGCCTTGAAATATAGCTGTAAACCCCGCCGTCACCCCGGGAAAGTTTTTTTAATACCTGAATGTTCCCAAACCCCTCACCATAGTTTCCACTCTGCGCCTCAAATATGATTGATAATGTTAATCCCTTTAATCTCATTATAATTGAGCCTCCTTAATGTTCTTATCCGAGCCATTATTTTTCTGTTTGTCTTTCGTGTATTCATCCGCCGTACCCTTAAGACCTAGAACATAAGCATATCCCAAACTCTTAAACGTTTCCTCGTCATTTATCATTTTAATAAACAAGTTGGGTACAGGTTCCCCCATACCTATATACATACGGGTGGCAATATTTAAAAATCCGCTGCAATCTCCCACTTGAAGTGCATTTAACAGTTGATAGGCAAACCCTCTAAGTTTATTATCCGTGCTGTCCTTTTGGGTTTCATTTTTATCTTTATTCTCAAACTTTCCCCTAAAACGTATTCCGGCCTGTGAAATCGCAAAGATCATATTGTCAGTTACCATCGCCCTTCCCCCTTTTCCATATAATTTTGAAGCCAATTGAACTTTTAGCAAAGACCACACATATCCCGCATATTCTCCTTCAGAAAATCCCCTGCGCAGGGCCATATTAATCAGCCCATACTGGGAATATCCGTTGATTAGATTATGAAGAGTCTCTTCAAAAATATATAAACGTTCCTTGTTACGCAGGGTTAAATAAATTCCCGTTAATTTCTCCAGTTCTCTGCCACATTCTTTTATGACTATTAGGTGGGTCTTAGACAGCAGGTTAATGTTATAACGCCCATCCTGCCGTTTCATAATCACTTGTATATTGCTTAATTCATATTTTTGCTTTTGCCGCAACTGTTCGTTGACCATGCGGGAGATGAGGCGGTATGTCAGCCTGCCAATATTCTCCTCTTTAACCGCGTCATCAATATCCCCCTTAGCACCAATATTGTCATCCTGCAACAATTTAATGCTTTCACTGTTATTGATGAAAACACAGTCATTGCCATAATCCGCATAGGAAAATCCTAACGGTGCACAGGAATAAATAAAAGCGCAAAGAGGACACAAATAAGAGTCCGGTCTAAAGTTCCAGAAATAAGAGTATTTTCTTTTATGGTCCACACCCATATCATGAAGCCACGACAACCCTGTTGAAAAGGAGGCCGGAACAGATATTCCGCATTCAATACAATAATCTTTAGCCCTCGGCGACTTGTTAACCCAATCCTTGACTGGTTTGATGAATACTGTTCGGTGGGTGTCAATCATATCTTTCTTGCTATTTTGGGGGTATAAAAAGGAAATGTTGTTCCAAAGTTTTGATACTTTAGTGTAAGCAATATCTTTAAAACAAAATATCTCAGGGTAGTTTATTATATAATCTGTTACTTCAATAGCCTTCTTTATTTTTTCTTTATCGTCTTCTATGTCTTTTATTGACTTCAATGCCTCTAATGGGTCGTAATGGTCAGCCTTTTGTTTAGCAATTGCATAACCTGATTTGTAACTATTTCTTTGGAGATATGTTTTAAGATCCTCCAGTAACTTTTTCAGGTCTTCGCTATCTATTGAACTATTATTAAGCTTGTCATTCATATTAACGATGCTTTTATACACTGTTCCGTTCTGAAACTTTTTCCGTAAGGCCTCGTAATACATAAAAGCCAGGTCAATGTTTTCATCTAGGAACAAATCCCTGCTGATATATAGTTCGCTGCCTTTTATTTCGCAATAATGGCTGCAGTCTCCACTTTCCAGCACCTGAATAAAGCCCAAAATCCCTGCATTATACAAAAAGTTCTGTAGCCCTACTCTAAAAAATTCATCCATCCTTTCACCTCCCTACATCAAATTAAACATGCCAAACCCCTCACCCCTTCGAGAACCTATCCCGCTGTCAAACAGGTGTTTCAGAAGCCGCTTGTCCCCTTGAAGCCTGAATTTGCCAAGGCTTGCCGGAATCCTTGAACCAAAAGCCTTAACCAGCACAAATTTACCTGAAACCGTTTCAATGACTAAATTATCAACCATTGACCCTGTTAGAAGTTCATGGCCTTCAATGTCATTTTTAATAATAGTTTTTAAGCAGGGCAGAAATTGTTCATCAGAATAAATGTAATAGTTGTCTTTGTTTGCTTCCCTTAAATGTTCCCGTACAACCAGCGGACTGACGAAATAAATGAATAATTCTTCTGTATTGATAGCTGTTTCATTTTCCAAATAAATCCTTAATAGTTTTAAAACATTGTGGTGTTTTATCGGAAAGGCTATGTTTTTCTGTCTGAGCAAGGAGTTGTAAAGCTTTACAAAAATCCCATAATCTGCTGTTGAAAAACGCATTTCAAATTCTGGTTTGTCCAATAAAACGCAGTCTTCCGTATACTTTGCCTGACTGAGATGAGTAGAAAAAGTAAATTGCTTTGTTTTTGGTTCTTTCCTATACATTTCCTGAAAAAAGTCCTTATCATTTTCCTCCAGGGATTTTTTTATAAAGCTTAGAAGCATTCTGCGGTAATCAAGATCAAGTGTGCAATTTTGCAACTCATATAGAAGCTTCATTCTCATTTTTATTCCCCCCTTTCATCCTAAGTCATTATATGTCTCCAAAAAACACTTTTGAACGACACTTACGACGCAACTCATCCTTATCCCCCTTGTTCCCGACTCTTCCAATATGGTTCAATTAGAACAAAATTCTAAAATCAAAATATTTTTTACATTCCATTATGGTATTTAATATCAATATATTTGGTAATTATTGTTGGAATCATTGTATCTGGTAATTTTTAGCTTGTCAATAAAAATTTTTGTAAATGTAATCATCAATCAGGTTTCTGTTTATGTCAGATGCCTTTAGTTTGCGATTGTCAATAAAAAAGTGAGCCAGTCGCCAGAAAAAAATCAAGCCACTATCGCCAGAATTAGGTTCTGACCGTTTTGTTTGAGATATGGTAGAAGTTCATCTACTCCCATCCCATCTATACCGCCTGCCCCTTTATTGGACTTTACTCTTTTATATGCCTTATTCATATTGTCCCTGTCCAATATCTTCTCTAGCAGCCTGTCTGTCGACAAATATGCGTTGGTGACGTTGTTTTTAGTTATCCTTGATGAAGTACACGCTTCTGCATATCCTTCCTGTTCCGCAGGTACTTTTTGCAGACAGCCTTCTACTTGAAGTTTTCTGTGTTTTATTCCATCCTCGGTAACATTCATTGCCTGTCAACCTCCTAAAGTTCAGCCCTTCCCACCAACCGTCGACTGTCCGTGGTAATATGGCTTCTGCTGACTTCTCACGATAAATCTTGTTTCAACCGTGCTTCATACGTTTTATTTCCACACGTCCGCGAGACCTCCCCGGGTAAGAACGCAGTCTTTCCTTCCATCTATCTGCCACATTTACACCGTAGGCTTCCGGATAGTTTCGGGCTTCAGTTTGTTATGCAACCTTACCCAACCTACATATGCCTTATGTGATTTCTGTTCGTCAGACCAGAAGTTTGCCTCCTGCTTCCTCCAGATTCCACCTCGCGATGGACACCCTTGCCCTTGGCTATGTGCTTGGCACTATCAACCCGCACTCGGGACTTTCACCCGTTAGACTGCGCCCATGCCGGGCACACATAGAAAAAGCAGCGGTCAAGGAATAAACCCAGACCGCTGCTTTTTAGAGCAATACTGTTACTGCAAGCCATTTATAAAATAACAAGTGTTCTTGTAATACTCTTTTGGCTAATCTACTACAAAATGATACAATGCATACCCCTCCCAAGCACCGCTGCTTTTTAAAATACTGCGTAAATGCACTTTTATCCTTTATATCAGTTGCTTTAGCAATTCCGAGCAAGTTACCGCCAATCCATCAGTGTCCATAATATTAGTTGCTCTCGGCTCTGACATAATACTATGTAGTAATTCAACAATGTTTATATTACTGTAATAGGCTGAAACAGCGACCATCTTATCTATAAACGGGTCAGTAATACTCTCAATTACTTTATCAGTTTGAATAATAATATCTTTGTCACTCGATTTTTCGCATGCTCTGAAACTATCACCCAAAAACAAATCAGGATGCAGTCGTCTAAAGCCTTGAGTTGGCATATAACTCTCAAGGAATAATTGCCTGATAACAAGTTGAAGAGAAAGGTCAATCTCACGCCCCAGAACAATGTCTTTTACAGTTTCAATAATATGCAAATGATTTAGTGCCAAAAAGAGAGCTTCGCAAACATCACAATAGGTATATTCTCTATCTAAATCGTTCACAACGACAAAAATTGTTTCAATCGCAAAACTGTCACAATAACACTCATCAAACAGTTTTATATTTTTTGATATAAAGTTGTTTATTTCAGAATCTGTCACCGATGGAGAATTATTTTTCAAAAGTGTAAGCACTTGTTCTTTGACAAATAGAAATCTACTATCTTTTACTATTTCACATTTAAGCAGTACATGGGCAAATTCATGTAAAATTATATATATTTGTTGCAAAGCAGCAAAAGAAATTGCCTTGCTCACGATACTCTTATCTAAATTGTCAGAAAAATTATATTTTAAAGAAGTGTATGTTCGGATAATTTTCAAAGTTTCGGCTATTAGACCGACACTAAAACATTCATCCGCTGTAAGTTTGTTTAAATATTTTACGTAATCGCATTCTGACGCATTGTGAAAATACAGCAAATTCATCGCATTCAGTGTTTCAATCAAATATTGGTCAATAAAAACATCTACGCTCGTTATTACATCAATTAAACCAACAGTTGGTTTCAATGTGAATTGAACTCTTGTGTTTTTAGAAAAAGTATCAATTAACCAAAAACTTACATCGAAACCACTCCGATTAAAGAGCTTACTTAAAACTTCCTCTAAAATATCCGCTAAAGGTGCAATCCCATAAAAATCATCAGACTGTGTCAGCTTTCTAATACCTTTTGTCCGGAACTTACTACCCGTGAAATCATCATAAGGGATTTTACCTGACACGCTAATAAACCTCCTGTGTTAGCTTTTGTTCGCGATCTTCACAACTTCCGAAAGCAGTTCCTTGCATGTCTTATCATTAATCGATTTTGTGACTTTTTCGATCGCCGTCAATGAGTCCTTTATGCTGAAACCAACTAAATCCAGTTCAAACTCGACATTGGTATCTGAGTTTTTGAATTTTATGTACAATCGCTTTGATTTTAATAATGCAACAACAACTCCAGATATAGCGCCTATCATTGCTGGCGAGATGGAGATTATGAATTCAAAGAACTCTTTTCCACCAACCAATCCTTCTGAAAACCGAATTTCCGAAGAATCTGGGAATTGACTTAGGAATTTATCAAACTGACCCCGGTCATCTTTTTGGAAAAACACTGTGAATGTACTCATAACATCCTCCCATTTAAATGTAATACTTATTAGGTGTTCTTGGAGATACGAAGGCACATCGACAAACTATTTCCAGCAGTTCAATGGCCTGCATTTATAAGATATCATTAAAGAAGAACGGAAGAACCTGCTCCGGTGTAGCCACCTTATGATAATCATATATCGTGTCAGTTAATTCGTTAAGATACTTGCATATAAACTCCTCAATAGTCATTCCTTGTAATCTGGCTATTTCGATCAATGAGTTTACGCTCAGACATTTATTCCATTCCCGAAGCTGATAACCCATTTTTGACTTAAAAGATTTAGAATGGTAGTAGCTCACGAGACACCGGCTTATGATATCACTTGAACCAAGGTACCAAGCGGCTATACTCTGTGACCAACTATATATATCGTCCTCTGTTGCAGATTCACACATTTGATTCACTGCTCGATCAAGCAGAGCAAACACTTTTCTGGATTCGCTGAATAATAACCTGTATGCTTCTTTATAGTCAAATAAGGCCTCAGAATTTGTTCGTAAATGCGGAAATACAGCCCAATTTTGACTATGGGTTCCGATGCCCTGATTAACTTTATACTGATTAAATGATAACATTGGTTTATTATGGCAAAAGCAACTTCTTATTTCCCTTATAGCATTGATAAACACTTTGGTATTTCTGACTTCATTCTCGTTGATTACTTGACAGTCTTTCATTATTTCCAGCAGAGATCTTGTTGGAGCCATATCACAACAAGGTTTCAGATGAAAATTTTGATAATAGTCACTTGACCTTAAAAAGTAAGGCATGCAATCCATTAGAAGAGCGTACAAATTTGTTATATCATACCAGAAGCTCATTTCGAGGGGAGCGTGTTGGGGAATTGGTTTAGGTGCAAATGCATCAGCCAAAAATAGACTTGTATTCCGATGCCCACATTGATTATTCCAGCTAGCAACTTTCACGGATAGAATACTAGTGATAGTGGTGTTCATCACAGTGCCTCCCACTCACAGTTTACAGACTTGGAACCCAGTCAATGAGGTTGCCACTGAAAGGTTATAGAACTGCATATTTTCTCTTAAACTATTTACATCACGACCAAGTTTGTCCGCTCGGAAATAGATGGGCGTCTTGAATCCTTCGCCCTCCAAACGAATATATCCCCTATTATGATAAGTATTATATTTACCACTAAGACGACCATTGAACAGCTGTGGTTTACCGTTCTCATCAGAGATTACATGGAGCGTACGCTTTTCATACGAGACACTCTTTCTCAATTCATCGAATAGGAGTTGACACTCTTCCCGATATTTTGGCAAGTGTGCAGCACTCAAAGCTTGTAGATATACTATGCGCGGTGAACGAACTTTACTAAGATTGTCCAGATACTGCTTGCAGGCCGAATATAGTTCCAGCCACTTTTCTTGAGACAAACCAATGCATTGATTTTCTATAGCAGGAATGATGGGTTGACCGCTATAATACAACCACTTTACGTTGATAAGGGTATATATACAGCCTGCGTCATTTGTTACGATACTTTGATATTCTGTATTTTTCAACAAGGCTATAATCTGTTTGCATTTATTTAGGAAGGTCTCCTGCTTTCCCAGGGGGTTATTAAAATCTAACTTGTCGATACCTCTCCCAATCAATTTTCTGACTTTATAGAAGATACCATAAGATTTACCACTCTGAATACTACGCTCGAAACGTTCTTCAGACAGCTCCATACTATCCATTTGACCGTCTAGTTCACCTAAAACATTTGAATCTATATTCTCATCTACGACCTCGTTTTCAAGTATGTCGCGGAGTACAAAAAGGCTTTGCAGTAGTTCCATTTTTTCTTCTTGATTCTCTATAACCTCTACATATCTAAGCCCCGCCCAAAGGCATGCGCTGTACGCGAATCCATTTTGAGGGAAATAACTAATAACGATACTCAGTCTCCGACTGATATCTTGGTACATTCCCCTTCTCGAAAAGGATGAATCCTGATCTGATAGCCGTATGCACAGGAGTGCCCACTCCACAAAGAGGTTAGCAGCATAATTTTTGATTTTCACAAGATCCAGTTGATCGATGGTTTTTTCAGCCAGTTCAACGGCAGCACGCAAACGCTGTATACGTTCTTCGTTAGTTAACCATTTCCCACTACCGCAGATTTCACGGGTAAGTGTTAATTCTTGCAGGATCAAATTATCGCTATGCTGATTTTCTCTGAATTCTCTCAGTTTATCGATTAATTTTTCGAATTCTCTACAGTCTGGAGTCCATAATGAAAGGGATGAGTTACGATTGTTTGGGCCAATCAGACGTAGTAGATTCTGCATCATGTAAATCTCTGCAGAATCTCCATTAGGTGATATAGCATCTAAAAGCAGGAAAATGATTTCCATCCTGGATTTCCCATACTCATCCATTATCAAACTGGCTTCTAGTTCACTGCGTATATAAACAAGTGGCTCCTCATCTTCAGAGGATGAGTAGACAAGAAGAGAATTGTTCAAAATAGCACCGAAGACCTTGGAAGAAGTCGTGTCCATTGTTCCAAGCAAGCGTAAAGCAATGGATATCGGTAATCGCTCCTTGTAAATTGTACATAGAGCAATACAGCAGATAAGTTCTATCAAGTGTCGCTTAAGTTCATTCGACTGTTCACACACAGATTCTTCGGCACTGCTAATCTGCCATCCTAGCTTTTCCATAACTTTACGCATTTGAATTGTCATAACAGAATTAAGTCGTTCTTCTGCCTCAGCCTTACTTATACGATTCAGTTCTTCGCTGATATCGTCGATACGTCCTTCGTTTTCTCGTCGAAGACGCTGCTTAAGATCTTTATGTAACTCACGGAACAGATATAAAGAAGCAAAAAAGCTATCAGACGCAGAATAGTATTTCATCATACGGGCGGCATCTTCAGGCCGGAAACCACCCTTTTCAACAAGCAGATTGCGCATCAAGGCGATCTCATCATAGTCTTCAGTTTTTCTAAGTGAAACATCTACATCGATGCAGGAATATTTTTTGTACGTGTTGCCATTCTCATCTGCATTAATTGCGTCATATCCAGTGCACACGATTTGCACCTGGCGCCCTGCATCACGAAGTGCCAACAATAAATCCGTAGCCCGGCTTATGTCTCCTTTAGTGCGAAAAGACGTATCCCAGACAATGAGTGTGGGTGTTGGATTATCCGTCTTGCTTTCAATTTCACGCAACAGTTGCTCAAGTGACGTAAATGCAGAGGACTTCTTCTTTTCTATTTCCCCGCTGTCATTTTTCTCCACACTAACATTAAAATTAACATCAGACTCTGGGATATAGACGACGGGATACAACCCTTCGTGAAATATGCGGTAGGCAAGAGCACAGAGGGCATTTGTTTTTCCAGAACAAGCCTGCCCTCGTAACATGATTGGCTTTGCATTTCTATCTTTAGAGGCAGCATCCTCAAGAATTTTAATGGTGTCTCGATAGAGACCTTCTTCGAAATATCGCTTCATGTGGAAACCGTTAGATTCTCGATAAGCGTACCATTTTGGAAAACCAACAGTACTGGATTGAAGAAACGCTTGAAAACGCTGAACAATTTCCTCTTTTGGAAAACTGTCAGCAAGTTCGACCTCCTCATAGTTGAGCAGCCGAGCAAACCCCTTAATGTTAAGCAGCAGTTCATGATCTATAGGAGAGGTCATCTTATAAGGGGACTTGCGAATGAAAATGGTAGGTCCAATTTCGTCCTCTGCTTCTACTCCAGTGTATTCAAATTCTGTAAGTTCTCCCGAAAGATTAGAAAGTAATTGCATTAAACTAGTGGGTATAGAAACGGCAATTCCTTTTTCTATGAGACGAAGAATATAAGGATCTTGTACTAACTCCGAGGGTAGCCCAAAAAAGTACACTGATTTCACACGCCCGATCTTACTTAACTGCGGGCATAGTGCGCGGAGAATATCACCACTCGTGAGGCCATCAAACAAGATGCGACCATAGGAGCGTAAAAGATGAGGGATCGTCTCCAAAAAAACCTGAGTTGTTTCCAACTGGTCAATAGGATCAATTACATCTGGCTCCATGCCAGATAGACGAACAATAGAAAGTTCACGCCGGTTTAATTGAATTGCCCTGCTGTCCGAAACAACAGTAATATCAGTACTACGCCGATTAAAATTGTCAAACTGGAATGCCAAATCCTTTTGACGTAATGTTGTAAAAACACAGCTCCATGACTGTGAAAATAAGAGTTCGGGGTTGCGTGCATTAAAATTATCACCGAGAAAAAGAATTGTAGGTTCTGCCACCATTTGGTGTAAGATACCGGATAGAACGTCCAAATCATTTTCGTACATAACAACACCTCCCGATAATAATCTTTCTATACTAGCAAGGGTTTCACCTTTTGCTTGAGAGTAAATAAATTTTGATCTACAGCCACTAACAAAGAAAACCAATAGAAGAGTTTGTGCCACATCAGTTTTTTATCCCGGCAAATTACGCATGCCTATATCACCACCATCTATACCCAGCATGTTCCAGCTTCTTCTTCTCTGCATCTTCTTTATGCTCCATCCTTCCGGAGATCCCGGTTTAACCCCCCAATTTTGGAGTCATATACCCTTATTTGTTATTGTCAAAAAAAATTCCCCATTTTTGACGGAGAAAATTCCCCACCCCAAGTAGGTCAAAGAGCCAAATTAAATCCCATTCTATGGTTAAGCCGTCGATGCCAAAAAGCGGCATCGACAGCCCGCATCTAGAGTTGGTGCAGTTGAGATGTCAAGGGGTCGAGTCAAGCAGGGGAGTTTCACCCCTGCTTGCTCACGGAACCGGACGTGAGAGTCTCCCCTCAACCGGCTCTTGTTATCATGCCGCAGGCCTACAGCCAATTTCCCAGTGAGCAAATAGACCTGGTCTTGTCTGTGCACAAAAACCTCTTGCTAAATGTATAGGGGAAAAGGTATTGTCAAACAAGGGCAGCCCACAAAAGAGGCCTGCCCTTGTTTTCAGGAAAGAAAACTAATTATTATGTTCCCTTATATATCCGTTTGGTTCAACAATGAATTCTTTAAAATCCCACTCAATACCCAACTGAACACAAATCGAATATCGAATAAAGAGTCTTAAGATTTTTGTTGAGCTCATTGTAATTACTCAATATTTTTTTGTTTTTTAATCTTTGTTTAGCGCTATTTTCAAGTGGTCAGCCATTAACATATAACTGTCCCTTCTGCCACAGCTTTAAGCACTTGCCCCACTGCCCTTCCAAGCCCTAGCGGAACAGCGTTACCAATTTGACGGTAACAGTTACCAACAGTGCCTTCAATTGTCCAAGAGTCAGGGAATTGCTGTATCCTCGCATATTCACGGACAGATGGGGGTCTGTCTTGAGTTGGATGGCAAAACATGGTTGCTTTTTGCACCGGACTCGTTACAAGAGTCGGGGATGGTTGTTCATAATCCAAACGGCGGTAAAAACCAACTTTACCTCCACCGCTTTTATACGCCCCGCCCATTGCTTGCTCCACCAAATCCGGTGGTAAGTTCCTCCAGTTCCCCCCATCGGGACAAGGCGTAAATAATTCAACCTTGCTGGCGAGAATGTTGCACATAAACCAGTGGTATTTTCTAAGTCCTCTATGGCTTCCCTTAAAATAACCCATCTGTAATTAGGGTTTTGATGGAAGTGGAAATGTGTAGGCTTTGGTAGAAAAATATCCTCGTGGTCACGAGAACCGATTATTAAGAGCCGCTCCCGGAACTGTGGGACACCATAATGGACAGCATCAAGAATTCCGTAAGCCAACTTATATCCCAATTCCTGAAAAGTGTCTTTTATAACTTGGAATACTGAGCCAGGTAATTCTTCAGGTTTCTGTGGCTTTCCGTTCCTTTCTTTCAGAGGAATATGCTTTATAGCAGCAGATACTAAGCCTTTAACATTCTCCATGACGAAGAAACGAGGCCTGGAAACCCGTATTACGTGGCAAAATTCCATAAATAAGCTTCCACGGGGATCATTTGTTCCTAAACGCTTCCCTGCAGTACTAAATGGCTGGCACGGGGGTCCACCAACTACGGCAAAAGCATCACCGGGCGCTAATCCTGCTGGTTTTAGTAGAAAATTACAAAACTGGTCTTCAGCTATTAACTTACGTATATCCCCAAGGATAAAAGGTCTATTATTTGCAGAAGCAGTTTTGGCACACCAAGGGTCAAAGTCCTGTCCAATCTTAATCTCCAGACCGGCTTTTTCTAGTCCTAGGTCTAACCCCATTGCACCACTGAAAAGAGATATTACCGGAAATGACATCGTATTGTGCCTCCTAAGCTATAGTAATATTTGATAGATAAGACTCAGGTATTTCCTTTGTGCAACGCAGCATTACTTTTGTATCCCCTTTTCGCTGTTAATATGTGTATGTAACATTGTCTAATAATTTTTCAAGCTTTCTAAAGGGGATATGCCCTATACCTCCATTGGATTTATGTTTTTATTAGAGCCACCGTCTTCAAAATAATTGTCAATACTTACAACCCAAAATATCATATCAAGTCTGGGCATTTTTATTTAACTGTTGCGAAGGGTGAGAGCCACCGCTCCGGCCAAGGAACCCCTTATCCATCTTAATAGAAGACTGAAATATTTTGATCAATCAAGGAATGCTATCGCCCCGAAATCGGCTGCGTCCTTGATAGAATCAAAATATTTCAGTCTTCTATTATTAAAATAGTGTAATGCTATAAATGATATGGCATTCAAACCGGAACGGTGAATCATTTCGCCGGAAGCCGGGCTCAATATTCAACGGAACGGTGGTTACTATTGACCGATATTTTCACGGTAGAATCCACTAACTCTCCAGTGAACCTGTTAGTCTCATGGGGTGTGTGCCTAGGTCAAACTATTGACCGTTAATTTTCCCTTCGTACAGGTTCCATGAAATGATATTAAAAGAGAATTTTTAAAAATTTGTCTTTTATTTTTTTATATTCTTCACTAATTACTTCAAGCCACAGTTTGCTATACGCATTCCTCCCTGACCATTCCCTGCTATGGCCCAGAAGCATTACCTTTAGGTCGTTAATTTTCTCTAACTCTTCACACATATGCTTTGGGGCTTCTAACCAATACACTATTATCTTGTCTTTATTATTTTTATTTATATGTCTACACGCCTCTGTACTGTATTCATAGAATTTTCTTTTATTATCATTATAGTACTCCTCCAGTCTCTCAAATAATGTTCTTTCTGTTTTCCCAACCTTTTTTATGTCACCTTCATAAGATAAAAAGTATATCCCAGGTTCTTTAGGGGCCAGATGCCCTAAACAAGCATCTCTCAGAAAAGCTTTACACATTAAATTGCCTGCCACATATTTTTTTGGTATATTATTAACTTTAAAATAGCTATATATATCGTAAATAAAATCGATTTCAATATAGCTATTGTCATTAAAATTCCATTGATTAAAATAAATTTCTTTTTTTTGTGGTAAAGTGTGCCTTATCGTATACAAAACAACATCTTCATTAGAAGAGAATCTGAACGAACGGCGATATTCTTCATTTATTTCCTTCGTAAAGGGAACTAAAAAAACACCTTTAAGATTATAATTAATGCCGTTAACATCCACCCCCATATATTTCCTGCAACCAGTATAACAATCCATATACTTATTTATTCCTGAATCAAAAAGTATATATTTTTCATATTCTTTTTTCTTAACTATGTCCGCCTTTCTAGGCATCTTTTCTAAAATATAAACTTGTAGCAAAATTCTATTATCAGGGTAATATAGCAGTAATGGCGCCTTATCAAACTCTCTATTGAAAGATTTAATAACCAAATGAGCCTTCATCCTTTGCAGATTTTGGACATTATTTAAGACTGTATAAATCTCCATCTCCACGTTCTCCTTCCTGCTGTCTTGAGTAACATAATACTATAAAGGCTGGTGAAATCTCCCCTTAGTTTTGGTTCCCTTTATAATTTCTACGGTTATAACGTTGCATACGTCAAAAGCAACCTGCTCCCAAAAATTAAACTCAAAAGCGAGTACGGATGATATAAAGACTCGCTCAGAGATTGGACTACCATCAGGGCTCAGGTCATAATCCCCATCCCACCCTCACTTTGATCTAGAAGTCAGTACTTGGTAGTAAGTAATTACATTGACGAATACTCATGTAACAATACTGGACATCACTTGTCACGGGAACTAATCCCATAAGTATTGTCCCAATACCAACATAGGTATTTATCCTTTTAAGTTGTACTCGCCCTTCAGCAATCAAAGTTACCATCTGTTTTTATTGCATTAAATCAATAGTCCAGTTCTTTTCCTGAATTCTGGTGTCTAACTCCCTATACTGACGCGATAGTTCATCTACCTGTTTTTGCAGGTCCTTAACGTTAACTGTGCTCAGGTATCTAAGCTCGGACCTACTATACCTGTCATGCTTAATCATAGCTGCTTCTGTCAAATGGCTCAAAATCATGCGTTTGTTCCATATTTGCTCTCTTTCAGTTAAAATGTCAGAAATTGTATCCGTATCATTGAACTTAACCGTGCCATTTGTTCTATTTATTCTTTTGATTAATTCGGTCAATTGCTGCCTTACCTTTTCCAACTCATCCAGTAAATCCTGGGGATTTTCAGCAGGTATTTCTCCTTCCTGAACCTTAGCATAACTAATCAATCTTGATTTAATTTGTTCAACCCTCTTTTGAAGGTCTGCCCTCAAGATTAATGCCTCAGCTAATTTCACGACACTTCCTCCTTCACGTTAATATTTTTTTGTTCATTAACCGATTGAAATCAAATGAAGTTTAGTGACTAAAACAAACCTTATCCTGGCAATTATTACCGTTACATTATCTCGACTAACCAGTTCAACCCTTGGATCAGTTATATCAGCACTGTCTAAAATGCCGTGGGGTATGTGTCTTTGACAGAGGATAACAACATTGGCGGAAGATAACTTACCCATTAAAGCATTCTCACCGTCTTCATAAGGATTATGCCAGGTAACATTGGCTCCTAAGTCGCTAAGCGCCCTTGAATACTTCTCCTTATTCCTAGACCCTACAATAAGAATCTTGATTCCTCGGAATTCATCCCTATCATCAGAACACTTTGAATTTGACTCCTTATGTTTTCGTGATCGGTTGACAGTTGGGGTGATCCCGGAGAAATCATTATTATGTTCAAATGGATAAATAGTCTTAATTCTTGCTTTGCCATTACTAATAACCGCACTGGCTGGTAAATCGTCAGTAGCTCCTAGTTCTTCGGGCGAAATGTCAAGTCTATAGGCCTGTCCGTTTAATGATGCGAACCAATGTTGTTCATGACTATATAATATATAACCCATTACGACCTCAACGGCGTTATTATTGCGTTTCGCTATGTGCCTGGTATGACTCCTGAGGAACTTCTTCATCCTAATCATCTTACTGAGCAATCTATAGAGCGGCTCATACTCTGTAATGTTATCCATTCCTAATTTTTCATCCAACAGAAACAAAAGTTTACTAACAGGATAGCCCTTCTCTATTTCACGTTTGAGTGAATAGTATTTCCTTCTAAAAGAGTTTGCCAAGATTAAAGCCTCATTTAACTTGTTCCTTAATTTCAGGTTATCCTGGTTCAGGTCATTACTCTGAAGCTTTCTCACTTCCTCTTCTAAAAAATTAATTTGTTCCTTCAATTCCTGATTCATCTGTCTGAGTCTTCGGTTATCTTCAGTAACTTTTTTACGTCTATACTCCAGGTGTTTGTTTTCTTTCTCAATGCATTTATCGGAGGAGGTTCCTATCTCCCGTTGAAGGCTCTTTATTTTTTCCGTTAGCTCAGTTACTTTCCTCTGCCTTTCCGAAAGAATCTGGTTCCGGGTCGATATATCTTCAGTCATCTTAGTTACCTTCAATTGGGCTAGGCGGACTTTAAGCTCTAAATCCTTTTTTGCTTTCCTCAGTTCGGTAAGCTGATTAGCCATTTTTGCAACCTTTTTCTCAAGTTTATCTTTCACGGCTCTGACATTTTTCAGTTGTCTTTTTAATAGATCAATATTATGGTTTTCCGAATTATTCGTACCGGTTGATTCTGATGTCTTCCTATTCTTTGATTGCAATGCCTTTTGTTTTCACCTCCTTTAGTTGACACTTATAAAAAGTCAGTACTTGGTAGAACTAATTGTATTTAGCTATTAACACTCGTGTACAATGCTGGACATCATATGTAATGGGAACATTCCCAATACGTAACATAGGTATTTACCCGGTGTTGGACCCGTACTTCATAAATCAAAGTTACCATCTGTTTCTATTCCACTAAATCAATAGTCCAGTTCTTTTCCTGAAATCTGGTATCTAACTCCCTATACTGGCGCGATAGTTCATCCACCTGTTTTTGCAACTCCTTAACGTTAACTGTGCTTAGGTATCTAAGATCGGACCTCCTGTACCTGTCAGGCTTAATCATAGCTGCTTCCGCAAAATTGCTCAAAATCTCGCGTTTATTCAGTATTCCGTCTATTTTGGTTATTATATCGGAAATTGTATCCGTATCATTAAACTTTACCGTGCCAAGTGTTCTATTTATTCTTATTACTAAGCCAGTCAATTCCTCCGTTACCTGTTCCAAATCAGCCATTAAATCCTGAGGATTTTCAACAGGAATTTCTCCCTCCTGGACATTCGCATTATTGAGCAGTCTTACTTCAATCTTTTCAAGCCTTTCCTGAAGATCCTCCTTCAGGATTAATGCCTCAGCTAATTTCACGACACTTCCTCCTTCACGTTACTATTCTTCTATTCATTAACCAACTGAAATTAAATGAAGTTTGGCAACCAGAACAAACCTCGTCCTGGCAATTATTATCATTATGTCATCTCTACTAATTGGTTCGACCTTTGGGGCCGTTTAGATTAAATAATTTATTTCTTTTGTTTTTCCAGTTCATCAGCGTCGCTGCCTCCACAATCCTGAGTATTTCTTACACCAGAACCTTCCAAAAAGTTTTTTCTCTTCTCCTTCCTCTTTTCTCTTTTTGCTTCACACGCAGCAAGTTCAAGTTCCTCTAATGTAATTCCAGCCCGAATCATTTTTCTTGATATCTCATCTAATGATTTTTTTGCTTTTAAAAGTCTTATCATCCTATTCAAATTACTACCTCCTTTTGAATTCTTAGAAATAAAAAAGACCGCCAAAGAATAGGGAAACCCCCAATTAATTAGCAGTCTTTCATCAGTCTTTTAAGCGATTTTATGCCGTTTTCATTTATTTTACTACATTCTACTAAAAAAGTAAATACAACTACGTGGTCTTTGGTTAACAATAGATATGCGCATAAAGCTGGATAAGGCCATCCGGTGAGAAATGTTTACCACATTTATCAGCAATCATCTCTATGTTCCTTTTATTTAAGACTGTTTTTGGCGAGTAAATGAGTATTTCGGCAGAACCACCTTCACGGTCAAATTAGAAGATGAATGTTACAGCAGAAATGAATTCATGAACTTTACAGAGATATATAGAGTTATCAGTGAATATATGGATTATTACAATACCCGCCGCAGACATGGCAGAATAGGATATATGGCTCCTGCAAAATATTATTAAGCTGTTATTAACAGCCATAGGGTGTGAACAAAGTTAGTTGCTTAAGCAGCCGTTTATCGAAGACCCTTTATATCGGGAAGGTATCCATGTTAGCCTTTTCTGGCAGGGGGACGGCAAAGCCTTTAGCTGTAGCTGGCCCCGTCCGGACCCATGAAACAGGGATACCAGGGGCCCCATGTCAAGGGCGGCTGCGAGAAAATTGCTGTATCTCTATGTAAGCTTAACTTTAAAAAAGATATTCTCCATAATAGGGGGTCAAGCCGGTTTCGCATACCAAGAGCTACTGCCAATGGAGCGATGCCAAGATATTGTCCGGCAATCTGTAAAGTAATCTTTTTCATCTCCCTGATGTCGTCATCCGAATATTTAGCCACACGTTTCACCTCCTTCACTTTAGATCTGGTGATATGCGCTTATCCGTATTTACTGCATTAATGGGCCTTTGACGTGTCATTTGATTTTTTATTACCATAATAAAAAACCTCCATCATCTAGGGTTATCTTACCTTATAATGGAGGTTTTGACAATTTCCTATAATATTTAATGTTCAACTTTCGGGCACCGTTTTTACTCACATTTTTAATCTGCTACCCTTCAATATCAGTTCCATCCTTAAAACTAAAAATCAGCTTTCCTTCCAGCGTCACCGTTACTTTGTCCACTGCCACTGTCCACAGCTTTGCGTCAAACTCGTCTATGACAAGTGGGCGGGATTCGATGCTTCGGACAAAGGTTATTAACAGGGTTAGATGCCATTTGCTTCTGATGACGGCAGCAAGCATATCTTGGCTACTACGTCCGTAAATGTCTGCCATTCATCTTCTGGGTCAATCCCTACAAATTCATCTGGAGTCTTGGTATTCTCTGGTTTCTCGAATAAGAGGGGTTCATTATTGCAACCTTGGAAAAGGTGCCCATGATTGCTTCTACTAAAATAATCGCCATCTGCAATCAGTTCAATGATAAATATGTACCTATTCCCCCTGGCATGATAATCAGTCTCCCCAAGAAAGAATCTCAGATCCTTATTGACACCAAAGAACACTGCATAGTATATAGCTAGATTACCAGGCTTCTTCTTTAAATCGGGCATTTCCATAATCATCAAGCATGTATAATCCTCATCTGAGTCATTAATAATTATGTAATTTATTTTTATTTCTATTGGATGATTATTTACATTGTCTCCATTTTGATTGCAGATGTCAGCCCATAAAGACATCATAAGTGCATGAACTTGATCGGGACCTTCGTTAAACGCCTGATAAAATAAGTCTTTGCGGTATAAGAATAATTCTGGCAGTATCTCTCTTTGAAATATACTTCGCAGTTCCTCATTTTTCATTGGTTCATACTCCCTCATCCTCAAATTGGCTAATCGGAGTGTGCAGGTTTTCATTGTGCTCATTAATCTTTGCTGACTACAATTCCAATATAGCGGTCGATTTCACAACAGTTCTTTAATACTTTTGAATCTTCGACACCGTACTCCTTTGCCAGATCTATCGATACCTGCAAGCGTAGTTCATTATTTAATTCAAAGTCAAATGCGATATTGGTTATACCTTTGAGTTTTTTGTATCTCTCAATAATATCGGCATAAACAGCTTTATATTTTTCGTCAAGTGACTGCATCTTTTTTTCCAATTCGTGCTGATATTGCTCAATTAACTTGATCTCCTGCTTGTTCAATACATCCTTCGCTACCGAGGAAAACACACTGGTGGTTATGCTACCAATAACTGCACCTAGAACGGGAATCGGGATAATTACTTGACCTACTGCCGCTCCAACAGCACTCAAAGCAGAATCAAAACAAACTACTTGCGACATTGCCATGAAATCGTCGACCTCAATTTCACCTTTACGATACTTGTTAGCAACATTCAGAATACCAAATGCCGCTGAAGTATATGCGCTCGCTATTGGGGCGGGAATATTGTAAAGATTTCTCAGACAGTAGATAGAATAGCCTGTCACCCCTCCTTTAACAGCCCCTTTACCTGTGTCGAGGCCAACTTCTTTCCAATCACGTGCGGTAAAGTCCTCTATTTTTTTACCAGACTTTATTTTCTTGTAAATCGATAACCCTAGCGAAATTCCGCCACCGAATACCGCAGCAATACCAGCTACTTTTGAAGCCTCGGAAAAACTTGGCTTTGCTTGTTCCTGAGCAATTTGTCGGTCATTGTCGGCCTTTTTCTTTATCTCTTTTTTATTTTCCGCACTCTGCTCCTTGTATTGAGTTTCTTGTTTATCTAAGGTTTGCTTTGCTTCACCGATTTGAGGTTCACTATAGTCAAATGCCGAAGAATGCGTTACATCATTAAATGGCCGGTTGGTCTTCTCTTCGATCAATTTGATTAACTCTTTTGCCTTTTGAATAGTGCTCAGTCTTAATGGCTGCCCGTTGATATCAACGGTTTTATCGCCATTGAGAATTTTTTGTATAACTTCATATTGATCCTTCGGAATAACATAGTACGATCTGCCATCAGATCCAAAATACTCATACTTGCCATTATGCTTCAATACGGCATTTAATGTATTGTTAATACCGTTATAAAACTTTGACTGAACAACATGGGCTGCAACTATGTAATCTTCCGGGGCGGTTCGTCCGACGTTATCAAAAGTAGCGTCAGCCTTTAGGCCATCTAAAATTCTAAGACAATTTCTTCGAAGCACATCAAACTGCTCTGCTATTTCGCCATGTTTTGTCTCGTCATTACCCAGAATATTACCTGGATTACTAATAAATTCTCTAACACTATCAACATGCGTAAGGACTTCCAGAAGCTTAATGTCTTCTGCAGCATAAGCCTTTTTTTCCTTGCTGAGTATATCCTGCAATAAAGCTTGCAACTCTTCAAACTTCAGATTTTTGAGATATGACACATAAGCCCCAATACTTTGCCCTTTTACATCCTCTAATGACACAGCTCACACCTCTATCAATATGTTTTAACGGTTCGATCAAGCAATTTTGCCAAAGAAAGCGTGTTGTTTACCAGCGCACCGAGAGCCAATTTTTCATCCGAAGTATAGTCCAGGTAGTTCTGCTTATTTAGTGCTGAGATAGCGTCTAAACTCTTGCTCAAGCCTTCTGTATGTGTAATTGTTAGGTCCTTTATCTCGATTATTTCGTTGTTGAATCCCGTGAATTTACGTATAATTTCTTCTACCTTTGCTTTCTCTGCATGCGCCTTGTCCGCAATTTTCTTATTTTTTATGAAAGCAAAAGAAGCGCTACCAATAAGAGCAACTCCACCAATTGTCCATCCGATTGGCCCTGCTAATCCTAAAAGTGCTGTTCCAGCGCTCATCCCACCTCCGCCCGCCGCTAGCGCACCTCCACCCAACCAGGCTAAAGCGGCATTTGTAGCAGCTGCTCCCGAGAGAGAGGATATTGCGGCACCAGTGGAAGCTGTACCAAAAGTTGTGGCAACAGCCATAGCAGCAGTAGGTCCAAAAGCAGCTACACCTATACTAGTAGCAGCACCCACGCCAGCAATGCCACCACCCACTTTTGCAGCATTTATGGATTCTGCTTTGAACTCGGATGCTTCTTTGAATTGCGATACAAACACTTCTATTTGACCCAAATCTTTGTCAAAGATTTTCTCCGTGTTTGCTAGCGAATTCACAAATCGCTCGACATTTACAATAGCTTGTACTGATTTTTGCCGCTCGAGCATAAGTTCCGACGAAAGAATCTGTGTCTTTTCGGCTAATTGCTTATACCGCTCTACCGACGCTTCGAAGCTTGAAATAGCCGTTTTCTTTAGCTGTGAGTTAAACATTTTACACCTCCACTGCATTTTCCTTTTACCATTATTTATCTTTTTTCTGTTCGTTCTTTTTTAGTATTTTTTTGAGCCATGAACCGGTGACTGCTCCGCCTATTACTCCGATAGGTCCTAATGCAATTCCTGCGCCAATTAGCGCAGCTGAAGGAATTCCACTTAGTAATCCCATGAATACTGAAGCTAATGTTGCCCCTGTTACTCCGCCTGCTGCAGAAATAGAAACCACATTAATTGCTTCTTTGACTTTGTTATAGTCCTCCTCATTCAATTCGTTGCATTTATCCAACAATATAGTAACGACCTGTGGAAGAACCGTATTTTCCTTGTTTGTTTCTATTTCATAGTCGACAATAGCTCGTATAGCAATATATTGAGTAAGATTCAACGGTGTTTTGCCAGTTTCAAGATTGCTGATAGTCTGCTTAGTCACACCAATTTTATCGGCGAGTTGCTCTGCAGTCCATCCAGCAATTTTCCTGATTGCTGCAAGATTTTGCTGTAAACATTTAATTTGAGAGTCCCTATTTTCAAGATTTTTTGGCATAATAACCCTCCTTGAACAAATCATATCAAATATTTTTGTCGTTGTCAAATATTTTATACTGTATTTAAATTATTTTCCAAATTTAAATATCTTTACTTATATAAAATAGTATTAATTCTGTCTATGTGACCACAATATATGAGTTTGATGTTCAAAGAGGCACCGGACAGCCGCTTTTGTCCAGCGTGCTCCATCACCATGTACGTATATCTGCACAATTTCATCTGCCTCTTAAGCGTCATAAATCCATTTTGCAGCCTCAAGCCATAAATCTTCACTATTTCTCCCATAGCTGTTTATATGATGAATATTATACATTGACCTCGTTTGCCGTGTTTTTCTAGCCTAATGAATGCTAATTAACGGTACTATCGCATTAGACCCGTCCTCATTGCCACATGGTCCTCATCTGCCTCTACATGCAAAACCCGCACTTGCCTTTTTTCTGCAGGACGGGGCGTTTTCAATCCATTAATCTTTCTCACTTTTTTCATCACCGTCTTGCCTGCTGATTTCTCCGCCACTCACATGCAAGCTGCTTTGACCGTATAATGATTCTCCAGCATGCTGTATCACATAGTGCCCAATTGTGGGTAACTGGCAGCCAGGGTAAAATCCCTGGCTTACTTACGAACAGACCTAACAGAGAACAATTTAAACCCCTAAGCTGCTAGGGAAAAAAGAGACGAGGAGCCATACTGTAAAATGGCTCCTCATCTCTTTTTTCCCTAAAACATTGCTTTACTGTTTTTCTTCTGAAGATACCCTGAACAAGCTTTTCTGAGCAGGATGTTCGTAGTCAAGGAAAGCGGTATGCCTTTTTCCGATGCCTGTCGCTCTATGAATTTAAAAAGGTCTTCGTCAAGGTGAATGCTTACCTTCACCTTCTTATTTTGCTTGAGCCTGTTAAGGGTTTTCCGTTTTCTCTGTGGCCTATCTTTTAGGGTGTCCTTTACACCTTCGTTATCCATACTATCCCTCCTCTCATCATACTTTTACCATAATAAAAGATTCTTCGGAAAGTCAATTTTTTTCGATTCCTATTATTTTTATCTTAAATCCCAGTAGTTTTTTCTGAGCAGTTCTACAATGTTATTGTAGGCTCAAAGCCCTGAACATCTCTTAAAAGACTCTTTAGACTGCTACATCATTTTCTGAATAGTCTGTTTTAAACAGCTTAAGAGGACAATTAAGAACTGAACCAAGGTTAATTTGTTTAGCCACGCGAAGGCAAAGCAAACCTCCCCAAACTGCTTCTAACCGCTTAAGGCCATTAGACACCTCTTTGGGCATTGCGCAACAGAGTCAGATGAAATACTGAGACTATCAGATTTGCGAGGTCAGTAAACTCTCTGGGAATATATGAATAGGTAACGTCTAAGCGGTTATGGCCCAATAATCTGCTCACTGCAAGACGTGCCTGCCTATCTGTTAGCCCCGACATTCTTAATCTTAGGTACTCGGAAATAGCATAGTGGTGTCTGAAACCGTGTGTCCCCTTTTCAGGAATCCCTAATCTCTGGCAAATTCTCTTAACCTGCCTTTCCACTTCCCGAATTTTTTCAGTAAATATTTTTCTGTTGGCTGTCAGGTTTTCTCTCTCAATAACTTCCCGAAACTTCTTCAGTATGTTTTGCGGAACTGGAAGCTGCCTAACACGCCCTCCTTTGCCTTTGACCGTTAAGACTCCTTTCTTGAAGTCAATATCATGAACTCTGATTTTGGTAACTTCTTGGATTCGCAATCCTACAGTGTCCTGAACTTCAAGCATCAACCCTCTTGGATAATTCTCCTTTCGGACCGCTCCAATGATTCTATCTGCATCTTCCCGACTATAAGCGCCTCTATTCTTTCGGGCTTTTCTTTCTCTTATAGGCAGAGTAAGGTTTTTCGGCACGATTTCAATGGTTCGCTGAAATCGGACTTTCACCCCAGTTTCCAACTTCCTGAGAGCACTTCGCACTGTCTGGAGAGTCCAGGGACTTTTCCCCTCTGCTTTAAGCTTTTCAAAGTATTTTTCGGTAATTTCCGGCTTTAGATTGATTAACTTCTTCACCCCATGCTCTGCCTTTGCCCATTTTGAAAAAGTGCAACAGAGATTCATATACGTTTTCATTGTTTTGTGGCTGTATATTCCGTCAAGATATTCTCCATTATGTTCAATTTTCGCTTCATGCTTCGACTGTCCATAGGATTCCAGTGACTTCAGGCATAGTTCCACCTGGCGGGTCGGACTTGGTACTGACTTTTTCCCCATGCTGACCACCTCCTCGCACCGCTTCAAGAAGAGTGAATCACTTAAACTCTTCTTGAAGCGGTGCGAAAAGGTGAATACCCTCCCACGACTAACCGTCCCACTTCATGGTCCGTTTAGTCGCAGTTGCCGTTTTTAAAATCGTCTAGTTTCGGGCTGAAAAGTTAAACAATCAAGACGCATCCCCTCGGGACACGAAAGGCTGTCTTTTCAAGGCTTTGGCCATTAAATCCATGTCTGATACATTGTCTAATCGTTCTTCTATGAAGGTAGTCTATTTCAATTGTCGGACAGCGGTAGAAAACTCCTGCATTATCTTAAAAAGTACTGCAATTATTGAAGCGACTCAGATTCTTTTCTTGCTAGGTCTATTTCATTTCTCCTACTTCACCTTGAAACACCAGCAATAATACCTTAGAACATCAATGTGCTACATTTCAAGAAAAAAGTTGCCAACTTCTTGAACAGGGAAACATAAACAATTGTGATATAATATAATTTTTAAAACACTTATATCACCATTATCACTGGAGAGGTGAAAATGTTATGTATAAAGTTGTTTAGCCGAGAATGATGATTTTGCCAAAAAACTTTTAGACCACTGCATCAGTTGCTTCGTGACTTAACAAGTTCTGAAAAAACCAGCCCAGACATGAAGCATTTAACAAAAGAATTTGCCATTTCAGGTATTCTGAACCTCCCCGCCCAGACACCCCCTTAGGGCCATGGGAATCAGGCGGTTATTTAAACATTTTAAACCCAGAATTGCTGAAGTAGAAAGAGTTAAAAAAATGTCAAAACAGTATACTCAACTGCGTGAAGAAATCAAAATACTCTACAGGCAATAGAAAAAGTCGCCAAGGGAGGGCGACTTTTTCTATTGCTTGTGAATTAGGGAGGAACAAGTCCCCCTTCTTAAACCAGTCCATTTAAACATAGTACTGATTTCAGCGGCAATATCTACATCTTGAAAACTATGACTTTTTATCAGGCTATGGCTACTGCCTTCACTATGCAGAATTTTAACCATATAACAAGTTCCCGAAACATTCATGGACTTACTCGTGCTTCTTGCAACACCAGCATCTATATTGCATATTTTCCTTTGTCAAAAAGTATCGGAAGCCGCAATGGTTAAACTTCGCCTCTAACACCGCTACAAGAAAAATACCGATTTTCCATTTGCGAAATACAATAGTTTGCTAGTCTATGAAGTCAAATTTTACAAATTTTGTAACTTTCTTATCTGACCCCTAAATAATCTTTAGTTGAACCATTGTTTCCTAAAAACTCATATAAATTCATCTGAATTACCTTAAAGGAAATAATTTAAAAAGGTGTTCAATAAAAAGAGTCGCTGGAGGAGAGCGACTTTTTTTATTACTTATATTACCTATGTAGGGGTGGGGGAATATTCCCCCACGAAGCAATCACCTTTTTGGGGGAATTTTCCCCCGCTAGGCAATCGCCTTTTTCTTCCTAATAAGTGTCCATTTCAGTGCAGTTTTGATTTCACCGGCAATATCGACGTCAACAAAACTGGGAATAAATTCAACATCTATATCATTGGTTGCCAGGAATCCTCTTACTATAGCCAGACTCTTGGCACAGTTACTAACTGCCAATACCCCGATTGCAATGACATCAACAGATCCCATTTCTTTGACGATTGCAGCAATAGAACCCGCCACGGATGATGGACTACTTTTGGAACTTACCTTCACCAGTTTTCTATTCATAGAATAAATCCTCCTTCATTCTGATTATAATTTACTCTAGAATTTAAGACACCTTGTAAACAATACATTCCCCCTTTTTTATCTATTTTCTAGAGTAAATACAGGTTACCGGGCCATACTTAGTGTTGTCAAGTTAATTTTTTAGAAATTTTATCATTATTTACAATTATTTTTCAACATTCGCTTTTAAAGCCAAAAAAGTCAACCGGCCCCCTGTTCCAATAAGAATATAAAACCTTTCTCCGAAAAATCAAGTACTTTTTTAGTTGTTAAACATTAATACCTCCCTATTTCAGCGCCAAAAAAAATATTAAAATTTTTTGATTTATTTTGCTAAAAATACTTGAAAATTTAAAATATCTTGTTCTAAAGTAATTTTCATCATGATTATTCCTTTTACCGACCGAATTGGAATGTCATAAAATTTAAAGAACAATTAAGGAGGCTGATATAATGCCCAACAATAGCAACCAAACCCTAAAGGAACTTCCTCAAATTCTGACCGTACCCGATATAGCAAAATACCTGCGCATTAGCCGTTCTTTGGCATATGAACTGGCACATCATAAAGACTTCCCAAGTATAGTGATTAACAGAACCATCCGCATTTCAAAAGATGCCTTTCTGGAATGGATTAACGAGCAAAAAGCAGGAAAACCCGATAATGCCGGAGAATATTCCTATATTCCCGGCCGGGGAGTCGAAAGGAGGATGTAATGTGCCGGGAAAAGGTAAAAATAATATTATCCCAAGAGGAGCAAACCGCTGGCTTATCCGTTACGAACTTCCCAGAGATCCCCAGACGGGCAAACGCCGCCAGAAAGCATTAACAGTAAAAGGCACAAAAAAAGATGCCGAAAGGAAGTTGCGTGAGAAGTTACAGGAAGTCGACAACGGGAATTTTGTGGTTCCTTCATCAATAACAATAGAACAATATATGCTTAACTGGCTGGATAAATATGAAGTCAACTATCCGGTAGCCAAGACACATAAGACTGCACAATCACTTATAACAAACCACGTCATAAATGAACTTGGAGCCATGAAACTGTCAGACCTGCAGGCCTATCACATCAATACCCTGTTCACCTATTTAGGTAAAAGAAAAAACAAGGGTGGCAAAGGGCTTTCGTCAAGAACCAGGCGATATATATACTGGCTGTTCAGAAAGGCATTGGATGAGGCTGTCGATATAAATCTGATAAGTAATAATCCAATTCTTAAGGTTAAGCAGCCAAGGCTTCGCCAGCGTGAGGTCAAGCCTCTGTTAGACGAAGAGCGTAACCGTTTCTTAGAAGCCATCAAAGACAATAGGTTTGAAAACCTGTTCATCGTTGCACTGGGGACAGGGGTAAGATTCCAGGAACTCCTGAATCTAACCTGGTCACAGATTAGTTTTGAAGAAAGATCTATCGTCATATTAAACCTTAGGGATGACGATGAAGAAAATGAGTTATTCGAGACCGATGGCAAAAGAGAATGTTCTAAGAGAACCATCCCTATGTTTCCCGCAGTGTATAAAGGCCTGAAGGCCCAAAAAACAATACAGGCAAAAGAAAAATTGCTTGCAGGTTCCTTATGGGAAGACAATAACTTGGTTTTCGCCAATAACTTAGGGAAGGCTCTGAATCAGAGTAATGTTCGAAACAGATACTTTAAGTCTGCCCTAGAAAAAGCAGGTCTCCCCATCAATACCCACTTCCATGCTTTACGCCACACCTTCGTAACAACATTAATCCGTAAAGGTGAGGATTTGCGGAAGGTGAGTTACCTTGTGGGTCATAAAACACCCGAATTTACCTTTAAAAAATACCACCATTATCTTCCGACTAAAATTGAAACTGCTGAATCAGAAAGAATGAATAACCATTTGTTCGGGTAAAACCCATTATGTGAACAAAATGTGAACTAATGAAGTTTTCACAGAAAAAGAAAAAACGGCAAGAGTCTCAAAACTCTTGCCGCTCTAATAATCATTTTGGTGGAGACAAGCGGGATCGAACCGCTGACCTCTTGAATGCCATTCAAACGCTCTCTCGCTTTAGCCGGAAATGCACCCCAAACAACACATTTAGGCCAATGGGTGCTCCTATTCCTTCGCTACCATCTCTGGCGCAAGTACGAAAACAAAATCTCGAATCGCTTTTGCACTGTTCAGTGCCTGTCTCATATCCTGTTCCTCTAGCATCAGCTCCATTGGATACCTTGGCTGAACACCATAAGCTGTCAGGTCGGAACATTGGTCAGCTATATACTTAAAGATATCGGACAATTTCGAACAGAGCTTGCACAATTCATTTAAATCATGTATCTTGGGAGGGTTTAAACCATTCAAAACAAGATAAGCCTTAAGATATTTTTCAGCAGATTGCTGGCAGAGATAGCAGACGATTTCCAAAGGAACAGGACACATATTAAGTAAATACCCGGCACTGTTTAAATCCTGTTCCGCAAGCCTTCGCCATTCCTGTGCCCGTATTTGGTTATCCATACAGCACCATCCCCTCCTGTACAATCTGCCTTTCAATAGTAGGGGTGGATTTGCGCTGGTTAAACTTATTCTTTTTGCTGACCACAACATCCACAGGCATTGTTTTTTTATCCCGAATTGCTTTGTGAATTAATCTCATAGCATCAATTTCTCTAATATCAGCATTCTCCGCCATTACCACATAAATATCCAGGTCTGAATCATCATGCGGCGTACCATAAGCATAGGAGCCGAACAGGAATATCTGTTCCACAGGAACCGTATCCACTATGATACGTTTGAGAATTTCCAGTTCATCCTGTATTCGTTTTTCCATATCAGCACCTCCATTTATTTTCAGCATATCCCTTGTCTTAAGTATTACCATTTATTTTTGATATGATAATTATACCATAATTTTTTAATAAAACGGCTAAGATTATATTTTAGAAGATTTGATTAAAGGCCAAGACCCCTGAAATTGGTATAAGCACCAAGAGCCATTGTGCTAATGTTTACCACGAAATGAAAAATCCATATACTCCTATACAGCAAAAAACCCTATAATCACGTAGATTACAAGGTTTGTTTTCTTTGGTGGAGACAAGCGGGATCGAACCGCTGACCTCTTGAATGCCATTCAAGCGCTCTCCCAGCTGAGCTATGCCCCCACATATTAACTTGTTTCATTAACGCATTTATTATTTTAACAAGAAACCCGTGTCTTGTCAAAAGCTTTTTGCAGTTTTTTCAGGAATCTTTGTGGAAAATTTACCTGTTTTCCCCTCTTGTCTTGACTACAGCCAGCCTGGGCCTGAGAACTACAAAATAAATTACCAGGGCCAGTAAGGCAAACAATGTGGAAATCCCGTACATCAGCGAGTAACCGGCCCACTCCGAAATAGCCCCCAGAATAACAGCTCCCAGGCCGATTCCCAGGTCCATAGCTGAAAAAAAAGTAGCATTGGCTGCTCCCCTTCGTTCCGGGGGCGCCAGAGAAATTACCAGGGCATTCAGTACAGGCTGAACCGCGCCAAAACCCAGGCCATAGAGGACAGCCGCCAGTAAAAAAACTGCCATCGTGGATGCCTGCATAAGTGTTAACAATGCTGCCGCAATAGCCAGTGTTCCCGGAACCAGAAGCAGCCCCGCTCCGTACTTGTCAGCCATTTTTCCCATTACAGGCCTGCCGAAAAGTAGTACCAAGGCATATACCGTAAAGAAAGGACCAATGTTTTCAATTCCTCTGAAATCTGCATAGGGCTTCAGAAAAGTCACAATTCCCCCATAACTCAAAGCAGTAAAAAACAGGACCAGTGAAGGGGCAATGGCACTCTTTTCAATAATCACACCTTTTGGTTTCATCCCACCGGTCTTTTGGGTGCTGCTATCACTCGTTTTACCGTTCATACCTTCATAATTGATAAAAAGGGCGATTACCAGTCCAGCAGCGGCAAAGAGCACAGAAATGAAAAACAGCCGCTGAAAAGAGTAGTGGGCGATGATTCCCAGCCCCAATGCCGGGCCAACTGACATAGCTATAGTTGAAGAAATCCCGTAATACCCCATTCCTTCGCCACGCCTGACAGCCGGAATAACATCAGACGCCACTGTTCCGGCAGCAGTTGTGGTTGCCCCCCAGCCCAGCCCGTGCACCATCCTCAGGGCAAGGAGCACCCATACCAGATAAGCCCAGGTGTAGCTGGCAGCCGAAATAAGAAAAATGATGATACCGGAAATCAGGACCGCCTTTCTTCCCTTGCTGTCCAGGAGATTGCCGGAAAACGGCCGCACCAGGACAGCGGCAAAGGTGAACAGACCCACAATCAGCCCGGCAACAGTTTCACTGCCCCCTATAGATTTGGCATAAACCGGCAGGGTTGGCAGCAGGATATACATTGAAGTAAACATAAGAAATTGAACTAAAATTACCAGGATAAAGGGCTTGGTCCAGATTTGTGCCCTGACCGCAGATTTGTCGTTATGCAAAATCCACCACTCCAATTTTTGTATTTAAACAGCTAAATTGTACTTCAACAGCCAATTTTAAACACAAAAGCGCCCCCAAGGGCGCTCTTTATGTAATTCTACTGGTCTAGCGGAATACTTCCACCAGGGCTATGTGGATTGGGTGATCCGTAAACTGCGCCATTTACTCCGCCCATTCCACCAGCAGGGGGCATCCCTCCCGTAGGGGGCATCCCTCCTGCAGGGGGCATTCCGGAAGCAGAGCCCTCGGCTCCATGACTGTCTACGCCTTCCATGCCCAGGCTGGTAATTTTCCAATTATTCTCGTCTTTCTCCATCGTAATCATCATGTTAATCTCAGGCATGCTGGTAATGCCCGTTTCAAATTTAACCGGAACATTGGCAGCTTTACCCACAACTTCACCCTTTTGCACAGCAAAGCTTTTAAACATCATGCCATTACTTTTCTTCTCGTTTACATACTCCTCTTTACTCATGGACCAGTCCTTGAGGTATCCATAGGCCGCATCAGGCTTGCCATCCTGAAGGGCCTGATAATAAGCCTGCGCCACCCCCTCGGGGGAATCCGGGGAAAATGCGTTCTTGTTACCGCCACATCCCGCAGCCAAAAGCACGAGCATCCCCAAACAAAGAACCAGAATCTTTCTCAAAACAATATCCCTCCTTTCAATAATACTAAGTTATTTCGGTATGATTTGTTTTTTTCCTTTTTTATAAACATATTTTTTAATTAATGTTACAGACCTAAAGCCTCTTTTTATAACTAAACCTGTACATCGAGTATCGGGGTGAGATATAATATAAGCGTGAAGCAGAATAATATTAGAATAACACGCAATTTGTTCGACAAAGGAGAGGTAGCAAATCTATACTAAAATAAAAACTAAGCTGACAAAATTGGTTAATATTAAAGATAATCCTCACAAGCTGGCAAAAAGTATCGCTCTGGGTTTTGCCTTGGCGCTTTTACCTCTACCCGGACTAAACCTGCCACTTGGGCTGATTCTGGCAAAGCTCTTAAAATTTAATATCATCGCCACAACCTTGCCGGCACTGCTGCTGACTTACGTTTCTCCCCTGCTTTACCTCCTTAATTATAAGACCGGAGCTATTTTTATCACCTCCGCTGAAGCCCCTCCCCAGGATTTTGAATATGACCTGACTTTCTGGGATAAGGTAGTTGATTTCTTTTCCCATGCAGGTCCAGCTTATTTATTGGGGAGCGTTATTAATGCCTTATTGGCAGCAACAGCATCTTACTTTATCTTTCTGTTCATTTACAAAAATGCCGGCAGATTTTTTGGTGGCAAAAAGATCAGACTGGTCAGGATTATGAACCTGCAAGGCTTTCTCGCTCGCACCTGTTCAATCAAAAACCCACATATGCTCCGAAAACTTAAGCTGAAAAAAGCCAGCCAAAGAAAAACATGCCCGGCCGAGAGCCAGGCATAATATAGGCTCAACTGAAAAACCCGGAAAGCATTCCGGGTTTTGTTTGTTAGTCCCGCTACTGCAGCCACTTCTTTCTTTATGATTATTATGTGACTACGGTTCCAGATGTCTCAGGCTCATAATGATTTCATCAGTTACCAGAGCCTTCAGTTTACCCATTGCTGCCGCTACAGGTGTTGACAATTCTTCGCCCCAGTCAATTTCCTTTGGTTCCACACCGAAAATAATAGTTGGCGGAAGAGATTCCAGCAATCTGGCCTGCTGGAGAAAATCATAAATTCCCAGGTCATGATATGAGATTTTGAATTCCCTGGGAATAACGTTAACTTTATCCGGCTCAAACCTGAAAATACTACCCGGCTCCGCTCCAGCCTTCACACAGTCAATAATAATAAGCTTGGCCACATCATCAATATATGCAAGCAGTTCCAGACCCTGGGTCCCGCCCTCCAGCATCTCCACATTATCCGGAAATTCCTCCTCTTGCAGCCTCTTGACCAGATGGACCCCCAGACCTTCATCACTCAATATAGAGTTCCCAACCCCCAGAACCAAAACCTTGTTTTTCACTGCCATGTTTTTCACCGACCCCTGCACATTTCCGTCCGGTTATAATTTAAACCAAATGCAGCATTACTATAACCAGGCGGGACACATTCACCAAATCCTGTACATGTTAAATTGTGCCATCAGGTTTTTGAATAACCCAAATAAGTTACACGAAAAATAGATTCAATGGAGGGATTTGGGTGAACGAAACTAACCACAGCTTTACGACAACTGACTGGCTTTGGATAATTCTCCTGGGCTTCCTGATATCAGGGTGCCCCAGAGGCAGCTTTCTGGCAAAAATTATCGACCCATTAAGCAGAAAAGGCAGGATACCGGCATTTATTGGTTCCCACCTTTTTCGATATGGCCTGCTGGTTTTTCTGTTTACTGACAACAACAGCCGGTAAAACAAGGGCTCACCTCAGGAAGCGACTCCGCTAGCCTGTGACAGGTTCCTGTTATCTCTAAGCAGCAGCCCAAACAATCCGGCTGCCACAGGCAGCATAAAGAGCAGCCTAAGAGCTGTTACCAGGCCATAAACGTCAGCCACCCAGGCTATTGGGGTGACGGCAAGTCCGGCCAGCCCCATAGAAAGCCCTATAGTAATCCCTGATGCCAAACCACGGCTTGCCGGAAGAACCTCCTGAGCAGCCACCACCGTTACCGAAAACGAACCCATCAACAGAGCCCCGGCCACTCCCAGAAGCACTGTACTAATAATCCCCTGTGTATAGAAAAATCCAAAAAATGCCGGAGTAGCCAGTAGCAGCGACAGGACCGTAACACCCTTCCGGCCTAACCGGTCCGAAATCCAGCCCCCTGCCAGACCGCCGGCAGCGCCCGCAAACAGCATTATTGAGACCAAGTGTCCTGAGGCAATACTGGAAAGTGCCTGGGTTTTGAAGAAGTTGGGGAGGAGAACAATCAAGCCCATATAAACGGTTGATCTGATAACAATCACTATCACAATTTTAGTGATTTCCCAGGCAGATCCCAGCAGGTCCCTGAAAGAAGCTCTGGATGCCTTGCCATGGGACCTTTTCTCCTTCTGGGGCACCTTGGCAAACCTAATGAGAAACAGGGATACCAGAATTCCGGGAATCAATAGGTACATAGTACCATTAAGCCCGGTTCGGGCAAGAAGAGGTATGAAAACAACCGGACTGAGTGCAAAACCTGTATTCCCCATCGCCATAAAGGTGCTCATCATAAAACCTTTCCGGCTGCCGCTGACTTCACCCAGCAGCGCTGTCGCCTGGGGATGGAAAGTTGCGGTCCCCAAACCAGCCAAGGCTGATAACAGTACCAGAATCCAGTAATTCGTGGTTAGACCTATCAGACTAAGAAACACCGTCATCCACAAAGTACCCACATAGAGCAGCCAGCTCTTTCCCTGACGATCAATAAAATATCCCAACACTGGCTGGACAATTGAAGATGACAGGGTGAAAACAGAAACCAGAAAAGTTGCTTTGGCATAGCCGAACCCGGTCACCGCTATTAAAAACGGCAGTAGCTGCGGCAAAAAGTTGGAGTAAATATCATTTATCAGATGTGCAATTGACAGTACAGAAACAGTACTATATTGAATCTTTGGCGAATTCATTTTTTATCCCCCATTATTGCCCGCAAAACACAATTTTAATTTAATACCCCTAAGGGGTAACGTTATCATTTTAAAACAAAACCTCCATGCTGTCAATTTCAGTCTGGAGGTTTTACATTTATTTCAGCAAGATATTTTTCTGCCATCATCCCGGCTATCGCCCCATCGCCGACAGCGGTCGCCACCTGCCGGATTTTTTTATCCCTGATATCGCCGGCCGCATAAACTCCCCGGACATCTGTACTTAAATCTTCATTTGTGATGACATATCCCCATTCATTTAACCTTACTAATTCTTTAAAGGTTTCAGATCTGGGCTGCAAACCAATATAAACAAAGATCCCGTCAGCCGGAACAGTCGAGGTTTCCTTTGTTTTCAAGTTTTCTATAAGTACGCTGTTGACAACGCTGTCTCCCTGGATTTTTCTAACTTCTGATTCCCAGATAACATCAATCCCGGAATTCTTCAGGAGTTCATCCTGGGCAACCCCGGAAGCCTGAAAATGGTCAAGTTGGTGTACAACAGTGATATGTGAGGCATACTTAGTAAGGAAAACGGCTTCCTCTACAGCCGAATTACCTCCCCCCACCACAATCAGCCTGCGATCCTGGTACAGAGCGCCGTCACAGGCAGCACAATAATGCACCCCCCGACCGCGGTATTCGCGTTCCCCTTCAGCGAGCAGTTTTCGCGGTTCAGCCCCTGTAGCAATAATCACACACCTGGCGTAATAATCGGTGTCTCCTGTTTTCACACACTTCGTGTCTTTGCTGAGGTCAATCTCCAGAACTTCCTGAAGAGAATCTATAGCTGCTCCAAAAGACATTGCCTGGTCCGTCATATTCCGCATCAGGTCCGCCCCCCTGACAGTCCCGTTAGTGCCGGGATAATTTGAGATATGAAAAGTTGTGGCTGCCTGCCCACCCGGAAGCCCTTCGTCAATTAAAACAGTCTTCTTCTTCGCCCGCGCCAGATAAATGGCTGCTGTCAACCCCGCCGGCCCGGCTCCCAGCACAAGCACATCACACTCATAGCTCCGGCGTTCCGGTTGGGGACAGTCGTCACCCAAAACATTCTCAATATATCTTCTAAGTTCCGGGTTTGTTATGTACCCTGTCAGCCTCTGGCATACCTCTTCACCATTCCTGTAGAACATTACCGTCGGACTGCTTTTTACCCCCAGCCGGTCTGCCAACTCCCGGTTCTGCTGGCGGAGTATCTTTACAAACTTCATGTGCTTTGCGTACTTCTCCGCCAGTTTATCAAAAACTGGTGACAGGGCTTCACAGGGTGGGCAGTCATCGGAATAAAAATCAATAATAACCGGCATTTCACTCATTATGATATCATCTTCAAACTTCTTTTGATTACTCTCAATAACATTTTCAGCCAACATAACCACTCCTGTGGAAACCATATTATATGGAATATCTTTTCCTCATCCCGGCATTTTATCCGTTAGCCGTGATTTCCGGCTGTCCATAAATAAGACTTTTTTTCATATTCTGCCATGCTTTTGTATTCACAGCAATAATTAAAGGCTGCCCCCTTACTCATCGGGACAGCCCCATCATACAACTCCGCTTCGCTCAAAATATTGTATAAAATGTTTGTTTACAGCAAATCCAAAAGTTCATCAAGGTCAGAGCTTAACTCTCTTAAAGCCTCGATGCGTTCTTCCTGTACCTCACAAATTTTTTCAAAGCACTGGGCAGCGCCGGCGAAATCCTTAGTTCGCTTATGCAGTCTCAACTTCAGGGTTTCTGCACTAATTAATCCATGTGTCCCGGTCAGTTGGGTCCTGTCATCCCTGAGCAGCTCCAACCTTTCCCTGATTTCTATAATCTCTTCTTCGGTAAGGGAATCCGTGTCTTGTCTCAGCTTCTTTATCTCATCCTTGACCTGACGCAGCTTGTCACGGACTTCGTCCCTCAGCTCAGTCAGTTCGGAATTGGTTGATTTTGCTAGCTGCGCCGTTTCTCTCATCCTATTCCGGTGCTGCTGCTGATTACTGCCGGAATCCTTCTTTTCTTCACTGTGCCCGTTACCCATGCCGGACTGTCCGTTACCCGGAGCAGCATATGCTATGGTTCCAAATGCAAGCATCAGCAATGCCAGGAATGCAGCAAGGATCTTTTTCATTTTCCAGGCCCCCTTTACTCAACTTCCAGGTCACTGTCTGAAATTGTATCCAGGTTCTCCAGTGACTTTACCAGGCTGTTAATCTCTTTATCCATCTCACTGACTAAGGCTTGGCCTGAACCTGCCGAAACACGGTTGTCGCTTTTTATTACCAAGTCCTCACCGGACTCAGCCGTCTTGCTATTATCTGTCGGCTGTACCATTTCGACCGTCACCTTGTCCGTCTGAACTTGAGGCGTCTTTCCCTGCATTCCGGTATTTCCGGGTTCCGCGCTAAGACCCGCGTTCCCAGGTTCTTTCTCTCTATCTCTCTGTTGTGTATTAGTCCCGCCTTCAACCGTTTTATCTGTCTTATTTTGTGGGTCGCCCTGCCCACACCCTGCGGTCGCAAGGAAAACTGAAAGTAAAACACACACTATCAGTTTTTTCAAAGTTACCCACCCCCCTAAATATACCCCCCTCCTGTGCGGGTGTCCCTGCTTATAAGTATATTTTACACAGGATTTTTTACACAGGAATGAAAGAATTGTAAACAGTTTGTTAATAATGCTTAAAATGAATCCGGAAACTCTCCCCGTGGCAGCATTATCTTAAAAACTGTCCCCTGCCCTGCAGCGCTCCGAGCTGTGATACTTCCTCCATGAAGCTCCACGAGGTCTTTTACTATACTTAATCCCAATCCTGAGCCACCTGCTGAGGAGTCCCGCGACTTGTCGACCCGATAAAATTTTTCAAATATAAATGGCAATTCAGCGGCAGGGATTCCGATTCCATTATCCTTTACCAGTATTTTCACCACACTGCCGGTAAGCTCTGCCGAAACCTCAATCCTGCCGCCATCAGGGGTATACCTGCACGCATTGCTGAGGAGATTGATAAGCACCTGTTTTAATCTGTCAGGGTCAGCCTGAAGGGACAGTTTTTCCGGGGTAACAGTTACGCCAGAGGCAAGGATATCCTTACCTGAAGAGCGGCACACAGTGAGGATACTGTCATTTATTAGCTCAAGAAGCTCGATCTTCTGTTTATTCAGCTTAATCACACCTGCTTCGATTTTGGTCAGGTCCAGCAGATCATTGGTCAGTCTGGTAAGCCGGTTTGTCTCATCAAAAGCCATCCTGAGGTACTTTTCCCGGTCTTGGGTACAAATCACCCCATCAAGAATTCCCTGGATAAAACCACGTACAGAAGTCAGGGGAGTCCGCAGTTCATGGGAGACTCCGGCGATAAACTCCCGCCTCATCCTGTCAGTTTCGGCGAGCCTGTTTTTCATATGATTGAACGAATGAGTAAGGTGTCCAATCTCATCATCAGCCATTCCAGAGGCATCGGCTACTGTTTCCCCCCGGGCAATCTGTTCTGCCATCCGGCTCAGCTCAATTACCGGCCGGGAAATCCTGCGGGAAGTCACCCAGACAAGAATCAACCCGACAGCAAGGGCCATTCCGGCAGTAATCAGAATTATTTCATATACCCTGCCAAGAGCCTGATCCACTTCATAAACCGGCGAAAAAAGCAGAATCGCTCCCTTGGTATTTGCAGCCCCGGTGGGAATCCCCACTACAACCACATATGTACTCAATTCACTGGCATACTGCTGCCTCCTGACTACTTTTTCACCATCCAAGACCTTTTTAAGAATAGTTTCCAGTTCGTCGTCAAGGCCGGTATTGGCGCCAGTAGCTGAACTGCGCCCGCCAACTATGATAATCCTGGAATTGGTCACCTTACCGATTAGATTAATCTGTTTTTCCAGTTCCTCTCTCGTTAAATCACCCCTGCTGTATCTGATGAGCTGGGTTTCCACCTGTCTGCCGGTATTGGTGAGTTCCTCCTGCTTATTATTAAAGAAATAAACCTTCAGATACTGTGACATTAAAACTGAAAGCAGCCCTATTATTAATACCATTATTATAATATATGTTACCAACAGCCTCCGGAAAACCCCGCCCTTCATTGCAGTCACCCCTGTCAATCAATTTCAAGTTTGTAACCTACACCCCAGACCGTGCTGATACGCCATTCCGGCCCGCCTGCCGCCAGCTTTTCCCGGAGCCTTTTGACATGGACATCAACCGTCCTCGTTTCACCCATATAATCATAACCCCAAACCTTTTCCAGAAGCTGTTCTCTGGTAAAGACGATATTAGGGTTTCCCAGCAGAAAAGCCAGCAGCTGGATTTCTTTCGGCTTGAGATTAACCTTTGTACCCTCACAGTAAACTGTATAACAGGACAGGTTAACCTCCAGATTCCCCACCCTTAGAACCTCCTGACTTGGCAGTTCAGAGCCCGTCTGTCCTGGCGCCGCCTGGTTCGAGCCCGCTCCTGCCAAACCAGTCTGACCGGAAACCGGGCTGTCCACAGCCCTGCGCAGCAGCGCCCTGACACGGGCCACGACCTCCTTGGGATCAAAGGGTTTGACAACATAATCATCAGCACCTATATCCAAACCGCTGACCTTATCCTCGGTGGTATCCCGGGCAGTCAGCATAAGGATGGGCGCACTGCTCACAGCCCGTATCATTTTGCACACTTCCCATCCATTAATAATGGGAAGCATTATATCCAGAACAACCAGGTCAGGCTTTTCTTCCCTGAACCTGTCAAGAGCCTCACTGCCATTCCTGGCAAAAACCAGTTCAAAACCCTCATTGGCCAGGTAAAGTCTCAGTATTTCGCATATATTGGCATCATCGTCAACCACCAGGATTTTGGAAGACATATTTTTCACCTCATTTAGGTTAATCGACCCTAATAGTTTGTTACCACGCAGCTGTCGTTTTTTCTGATATTCGCCTCCGGAGGGCGAAATTCCTCTGCGGGAAAAAATGGGAGTTGTTGTAAGATGTTTATATAGGCAGAGATGTGTTCCTCCGGCGGGCAACGTCTCAGCCGGTTACCCAAACCCGCTAACGCGGGTTATGGACCGGCTGACGACAGACTCCGCCTGCCGGAACACATCTCTGCCTATCAAACCATACTCTTACAACAAATCCCATTTGAAGCTTGTTAATACCTGATGCCGACCAGCGGATGTCAGTCCGCCCTTCCGGAAAACATCTGTCACTCCCTGAATTCAAAGCAAAATTTGATAAGGCTGCCCCTCAAATCCCATTTGAAGCGGTTCTATACTACATCCCTTTTGGCAGGGCGGGATGGATGCTTTCCGCAGAACGAGTCTGACGTCCGCCGACCTGCGATCCGCACAGAGTGCGGGAGCAGAATGTCGGCGGAGTTGTAGCCGTTCTAAGGAATGTATCCATCCCGCTACTCAAATTCCACTTTACCGGCTGCCAGGCTTTTGATAACCACAAGTGGCTCCACCCTGACACCGCTTTTTCGCAGCTCCCGGCCGCCTTTTTGGAAGCCTTTTTCAATAACAACTCCCACACCGACAAGGTGAGCCCCGGACTGTCCAACTATTTCTATCAAGCCTTTTGACGCGGCGCCCATAGCCAGGAAGTCGTCAATTATCAAAATCCTATCATTTGAGTCTATGTAGCTGGCAGCCACACTAATGGTCACTGTCTCATTTTTGGTAAATGAGTGGACAATTGAAGAATAAACCTCACCCTGCAGTGTTGAAGGCTTGTTTTTCTTGGCAAAAACACAGGGCACCTTCATTTCCATCGCTGTCGTCAGAGCTACTGCAATCCCGGAAGCCTCAACTGTCAGTATCTTGGTAACTTCATCGCCGGCAAACCTCGTCGCGAATTCATGCCCTACAGCAACTATGAATTCAGGGTCTAGCTGGTGGTTCAGGAAGGAATCAACTTTCAATACATTGTCAGAAACCAAAACCCCATATTCTCTTATTTTTTCTTTGAGTATTTCCATTTAAGAAACCGCCTATCTCTCTTCCCGGTCATATGGGAGCCCCAGCGATGCAGGGGTCCCGACCCGGCGTTTTTTTGTTTCACTGGTAACAAGTATCAGAACAATAATGGTAAGGATATATGGCAGCATCTGCAAGAAGAACGGGGAAACATCTTTGAGAAACAACGCCTTGTCCCCCATAGCCTGAATATGGAATCCCAGGGAATCCACTCCGCCAAAGATGTATGCCCCCACAAGGGCCTTCCATGGATGCCAAACCGCAAATATAACCAGAGCCACGGCAATCCAGCCTCGTCCTGCTGTCATATTCTCCGCCCAGGTCGGGGCATAAGCCAGGGACAGGTATGCTCCACCCAGTCCGGCCAGCATTCCGCCTGAAATAACACACAGATAACGTGTCAGGTACACAGGTATTCCCATAGAATCTGCGGCTGCGGGGTTTTCACCTACTGCCCTGAGGTTCAGTCCCCACCGTGTCTTGAAAACGATTATCCATATCACGATTACAAGTAAGAAACTTAGGTACACCAGGGAATCATGTTCAAAAATTATTCTCCCTGCATAGGGTATCCGGGAAAGCACAGGGACTTCCACGGGTTTAAAAACATCCGGAACAGGCTGGCCGATATATCCCTTTCCCAGAAAGGCGCTTAATCCTGTCCCGAAAATAGTCAGCGCCAACCCGCTGACAACCTGGTTAGCCCTCAGGGTTACCGATAGAAAGGCATGGATTGCTGCCATCAGCCCACCGGCGCCCAGCGCCGCAATAACCCCCACCCAGTGATTTCCTGACTGTACTGTGGCGATATATCCGGAGACAGCCCCTACCAGCATCATTCCCTCAACTCCCAGGTTAAGCACACCTGCCCGTTCGCTGAGGATTTCTCCCAGAGCTGCAAAGAGAAGCGGAGTCCCGGCAATAACTGCAGTTGACAACAAAACAACGACTAAAGGATCTCTCATTCGACCACCTCAATTCCACGGGGATTCCTTATCCTGATACGATATTTTGTGAGCATTTCGCCCCCCAGGATGAAAAACAGGATTGCTCCCTGCAGGATAGAAACAATAGCTGCCGGAAGACCGCTCATCTGCATATTATACCCACCGACCAGCAGACCTGCAAGCAGAAATGAAACACCGGTTATGGCAAAAGGATTAAGCCTCCCCAGCCAGGCTACAATGATAGCCGTATAGCCATATCCAGGTGACAGGTTAGGCTGCAGGCGCTGGATAATCCCTGAAACCTCAGCCATTCCGGCCAACCCGGCCAATCCACCGCTGAGCGCCATGACCAGGAGTATATTCCTGGCGGTGTTCATGCCGGCATAACGGGCTGCTACAGGGCTTTCACCAATAACCCTGATCTCGTATCCCCACTTGGTATGCCAGAGAATGATATACAGTAATACGGCGGCCACGAGACCGAAAACCAGACCCAGGTGAATCCGGGTATCTCCGAAACATGGCAGGACAGCGCTCTCAGGAAAAACAGCACTCAAGGGAAAATTCATCCCCTTGGGATCCTTCCACGGACCATATACCAGATAATTTGAAAATAGAATAGCCACATAATTCAGCATCAGTGTAGTAATCGTTTCATTAACCTTAAAAAGCGCCCGGGGTATTGCCGGTATCAGGCCCCAAATTCCTCCGGCTGCAACAGCCGCCAGAAACATAAGAGCCAGTACCCCAATACGTGAGCCCTCCCCATAAAACAAAGCCACCCCTGAAGCGGCAACTGCGCCCATATAAAGCTGGCCTTCAGCCCCGATATTCCATAACTGCATCCTAAAGGCCACCGAAACAGCCAAACCGCACAACAGCAGCGGTATTGCCTTGACAACCGTCTCTGACAGCCCATATGCAGAGCCAAATGCCCCTGACAGCATGGTCACATATATTTCAACAGGATTATAACCTGTAGCCAGCAGGAACAGGCTTCCACTGAGCAAAGCGCCTAAAATGGAAATTACCGGAACCAACAGGGCAGCGCTCTGCGAAAAATGTCCCCTCTTCTCCAGAACCAAAACCCTGTCCCTACCTATTGGCAGCCCGCTCATACGCTTCCTCCTCCCTTTGGCCGGCCATCAGCCTGCCAACCCTTTCCAGGTCAAAATCCTCTCTTTCCAGTATGCCCATGATTTCACCCTCATGCATTACTGCAACCCGGTCAGAGAGCATAAACAGTTCCTCAAGTTCCTCAGATATCAGGAGTATCCCTTTCCCCGACTCCCTCTGCCGCAGCAGGATATTACGCACAAATTCGATTGCCCCCACATCCAGACCCCGGACCGGGTAAACCGCGACTATGACATCAGGGTCACTGGTTATCTCGCGGGCCAGCAACAGTTTCTGCAGATTCCCCCCGGAAAGCATCCTCACAGGCGCTTCCACGCCGGTTGTTTTGACATCAAATTTGTCCACCAGCTTATGGGCATATTCGCGAACTCTTTTCCAGTTGATGAACCATCCTGCGGTGACTTCACCGGAACGGTAATTTTTCAGGATGCTGTTTTCCAGGACATTCAAAGTCCCCACCAGCCCGGTGCCAAGCCTGTCCTCAGGGATTAGACTGATACCGGCATCAATCATGGAGCGGACCGACCGTCCGGTAAACCGTTCCCCGCGAACTTCAATGTCCCCGGCTGCAACCTCCCTGAGTCCGGCTATGACCTCTGCCAGTTCCTTCTGCCCGTTTCCGGCCACCCCCGCGATACCCAGGATTTCACCTTTGCGCAGGTTCAGGCTGAGTGATTTCAGGGCTTTCTGGCCCCGGTCCCCCAGGACAGTTAACCCTTTCAGGCTGAGGATAAATTCATCCATTGGTTTGTCGGAAGGGTTTTGTCCAAACGTTATATCACGATCCACCATGGCCATAGTTAATTTCCTGCTGTCTGTGTCTTTCCCGGAAAAAGTATTCACAAACCTTCCATCACGTAATACAGTGATCCGGTCAGCATTTTCCAGGACCTCCTGGATTTTATGGGAAATTATGATAATCCCCTTGCCCATGTCAGCCATCCGTCGCAGAGTAGCAAACAGTTCGCGTGATTCCTGTGGTGTTAATACTGCCGTAGGCTCGTCAAGAATCATGATATCGGTACCTCTGTAAAGCATCTTCACTATTTCGACTCTCTGCTGCTCTCCCACCGACAACTGCCATATCTTAGACCCTGGTATTACATTTATGCCATACTCTTCTGAAAATCGGGACAGTTTTTCCTCCACTTTTTTCATATTAATAAAAAAACCATGGTTACCCGAACCCATGATAACATTTTCCGCAACTGAAAAGGTGGAAACCAGGCGGAAGTGCTGGTGCACCATCCCGATTCCGGATTCAATAGCGCCACGGGGAGAACTAAACTTCACTTTTGCACCCCTGAGGTAAATCTCTCCTTCATCAGGCATATACAGTCCGGTAAGAATATTCATCAGGGTACTCTTACCCGCTCCGTTTTCACCCAGCAGGGCATGAATTTCCCCCGGCCTGAGTTCAAAATCTATGTCCTTGTTGGCAGTGACTCCCGGAAATCTCTTAGTGATTGATACCATTTTAACTAAAGATGTGGTCATTGTTGATTCCCCCCGGATAATTAAGGGCTGCCGACCCATTACGGCCGGCAGCCGGTCATCTACTGTTTGGTAACAGTTCCGTCTACACCCTCGACAAACCAGTCAAGACTAAGCATTTCCTGGTCAGTGAGTTTTGCGCCTGCGGCAACACGCTCTTTTCCGGTATTATCTTTGATAGGACCGGTAAATACGTCCCATGTTCCATCAACTATTTCCTTTTTCTTAGCATCTACAAGAGCCTTTACATCATCAGTAACCATATCCCCATAGGGAGCCAGATCAACGATATCGTCACCGATGGGTCCCCAGTATTGCTCACTCTTCCACGTTCCATCAAGAATAGCCTGTACGGTTTCGGCATAATAAGGGCCCCAATTCCAAACAGGTCCTGTGAGTACTGCTTTAGGAGCAAACTGCCTCATATCGGAATTATAGCTGACACCAAATTTCCCGGCCTCTTCAGCTGCCTGCATTGGTCCGGGGGTATCTTGATGCTGGGCTACCACATCAGCGCCCTGCTCCAGAAGGCTCTTGGCGGCATCCTTTTCCTTGGCGGGATCATACCAGGTGTTTGTCCAGACAACTTTGACCTTGGCATCCGGATTAACTGAACGCACACCAAGGGTAAATGCATTGATGCCACGGACAACCTCCGGAATCGGGAAGGCAGCCACATAACCGATAGTATTGCTCTTGGTTGTTTTGCCGGCTACGATACCCGAAAGATACCTGGGCTGGTAAATCCGGCCGAAATATGTACCCATATTATCAAGCGTTTTATTCCCTGAACAGTGCAGGAAATATACATCTGGGTGTCTTTTGGCCACCTTTTCCATTGCATCCATGTAGCCAAAACTGGTCGCAAAAATAATTTTGTTCCCCTTCTGAACCAGGTTTTCAATTACTTGCTCCGCATCAGCGCCCTCAGGAACTGATTCCAGCGGAGGGGTCACCTCAATACCGGACACATTCTCTTCAAGATACTTCCTGCCCAGGTCATGGGCATAAGACCAGCCGGCATCCCCTGCAGGTCCTACATAGATAAAAGCTACTTTTGTCTTCTCTGCTTCTGTGGCCTTGTCCTCCCCCTGCTGCCCGGAAGAAGCCTTGTCCGCCCCGCCCCCGCAGCCGGCGAAGACTGCAACTGCCAGAAGAAGAACGGTGATAAGGGCTAAAACCTTTTTGTACATGATACTCCTCCTTTTTTTTATGTGTTTCTTTTATGGGAACAAAAAAAATACGTCTCCAATTTGTTCTACAGATACGGTGAAACAGGGCATATCAAAACTGCCCATTCCAGGAAAATTTTATATGAAAAGGACCCAAACAAAAAAACTCAGATGACCAGTTTTCTCTTTCGGGAGTGAAAACCCTCATCTAAGCCTGTTTCCGGCAAAATGCCGTTCCAATTTCCTGGGAGGATTATTTCACTCGTAGTCGGGCAATTTACGGTTGCCCGGTAGAAACTTTTGAGCCATATTCTCAAAGATATACGAGCTATTATGTTTTTGGTTGGAAAACTATGTAAATAACATTTATATTTACAGAATAAATTTAACATAAACGTCGACAATTTTCAAGAAAAATATCACCCTGTCATGTCACAATCAGGCCCTGTTTATTAATACAATACAGTAGAAGGATATTTAGCTTATGTTAACATTAGAAGGAGGTTTGGTTATGTACTCTAGAGCTAATATGGGATGCTCGGGAATGTGCCCGGTATGCGGAGGAATGCACGCCCCCGGTCAATGCCCGTTTATGCAGCCGGCAGGACCGCCGGTGCCCGGCATGGGTGGTATGGGCGGTATGGGTGGTATGATGCCTGGTATGGGCGGTATGGGTGGCATGATGCCTGGTATGGATATGAGCGAAATGATGGAAGAAATGAAAGAACACCATGAAATGATGAAGGAAATGCATACTAAAATCAACGAAATCCACAGCATGTGCAAAGACATCTACCTGAAAATGGCTAAAGGTTAAGCTCCAGAGAAAGGTCTCTTCCCAAGACCCTGTACAATTTCTTCAATGACTGCAGGGTCTTTTTCCTTTTCCAGGGCATCAGCAAGCGCCTGAAAAACGCCGGGATCATCCATTCTGCTCAGGGCCCAGGCGGCCAAGCCCCTTAATACTGGCCTGGCATCTGACTTCAGGATACCGATAAGCTCCGGGATGGTATCCCTGGCACCCAGGTTACCGGCTGCAATTATCGCATTCCTCTGTATAGGGGTCCTCCCTCTCCAGGCTCCCGCCATGTGCCCGAAGCGTTTCCTGAACGCCGCCTTGGATAAGCTTAAAACCTCTTTTAGAACCGGATAAGCATCATCATAACTGCATAAGAATTCAGACCCGCAGTCGTTAATCCGGGCGTTCCTGTTATATGGACAGACCTGCTGGCAGATGTCACACCCATATAAAGAAGTACCCATGATTTCACGTATTTCGGGGTCAGGCATAAACTTGCCCAGGGTAAGACAAGCCAGGCATCTATCCAGGTTCAAATCTTCTCCGTCCCTGATAGCGTTGGTGGGACAGGCCGTAACACATGCGGTACAAGAACCGCAGTTGTTGTTCAGAGGCCGGTCCGCCGGGAACGGAATGTCTGTGATTAATTCCCCCAAGCAGACCCAGGAACCGAATTCCGGAGTGACCAAAAGGGCATTCCTGCCAAACCATCCCAGTCCTGCTTTTACCGCCAGGGCCTTTTCCAGAAGTTCGCCGGTATCCACCATGTGAACTGTCCTGCCCGCGGGAACCAGATGCATGATATAGTCCCTGATTTTTTCCAGTTTGCCTGAAACCACCGTGTGATAGTCCAGGCCCCTGGAAATAAAACTGAAGCTCCCCCTGCTGAATTCTTCTCCTTCCGGCGGAGAAATAGCGGCAGACGCTGTTCCTAAATAAGCCACGGCAACAGAAATAACTGATCTTGCTCCGGGCAGGTGCAGTAAAGGGGCAATTCTCTTTGCCGGGTCTCCCTCGTTTATCCCATGCTTATAGCCTGCCTCCCGGCGCCGTACCACAAGGGGCAGGTGTTCTGTGAGCGCTTCCGCGTCAGTAAAACCAATTTTGGCAGCGCCAATAGAATAGGCGTATCCTTTCACTTTTTCCTTTAATACGGCAAAATCTGTGTGAACCACCTTATCTCACCTGCCATTAGTTTTACTCCAAACCCTTTACCTACATTATATCCGCTCCCGGCAGATTTAAGTGTCATCCATACCTTCATTGACTGATATTCCAGGCTGCCTTAAGCAACTTCACACTCAGGTGTGATATAGATTACAGTTTTAACCTCCTGCTGCATATATAATTAACACATCAACAAGGAACAACGCTGACCGGGAACGGCGGCGAAATATAAAAAGAAAGGGATTGATTTAGTATGTTCCAAAAGATGTTTTGTTATCAATGTCAGCAAACTCCCAAAGGAGGCTGCACCCAAGTAGGGGTCTGCGGTAAAAACGAGGATATCGCCAGCCTGCAGGATACCATTATTTTCGGGCTGAAAGGTGTTGCCGCTTATGCAGTTCATGCCCGCGAACTCGGGGCCAGTGACCCTGAGGTTGATGCCATTACACAAGAGGCGCTGTATTCCACTCTGACAAATGTCAACTTCAACCTGGAGGATACCATAAAAATGGCCCTTAAGGTGGGTACAGCAACCGTAAAGGTAATGGGGCTGCTGGACAAAGCCCATGTTTCCAGGCTGGGTGTGCCAAAACCCGTAACAGTCTCCCAGGATAAGGTAGAGGGCCGGTCAATCCTGGTATCAGGCCATAACCTCTATGCCCTTGAAGAACTGCTGAAACAGACTGAAGGCAAAGGAATAAATATTTATACCCACTCAGAAATGCTCCCGGCCCATGGTTATCCGGAACTGAAAAAATACGCTCACCTGAAGGGCAATGTCGGTAAAGCCTGGTATGACCAGCGGACACTTTTTGAAGACTTCCCCGGAGTTATGCTGGTTACCACCAACTGTGTCATGCCGGTAAGGAACAAAACTTATGCTGACCGGATGTGGACCTATGGAGTCACAGGGGTCCAGGAATCCCAAAAAATTGTCAATGACGACTTTACACCACTTATTGAAAAAGCCCTGTCACTGCCGCCGGCAAATATCCAGTCAGACAAGACACTGACCACAGGTTTCCATCATGAAAACGTACTGCCCCTGGCGCCGGCTATCATAGATGCGGTCAAATCCGGAAAAATCAAGAGGTTCTTCTGTATTGCAGGCTGTGATGCCCCCACCAAGGGACGTGAATATTATCGCGAACTGGCATCTGCCGTTCCCAAAGACTGTGTAATCCTGACAACCTCCTGCGGCAAATTCAGGTTCAATGATATTGACTTCGGTGTCATCGAAGGAACAGGGATACCCCGCTTCATAGACCTCGGCCAGTGCAACAACTCTGTTTCAGCAGTTGTCATCGCTCAGGCGCTTGCAGACGCATTTAACTGTACTGTAAACGATCTGCCTCTGACAATTGTGCTCTCCTGGTTTGAGCAGAAGGCAGTCGCCATCCTGCTTGGCCTGTTCAGCATCGGGGTAAAAAACATGTGGGTCGGGCCAAGCGCCCCCGAATTCCTTACCCCGAACGTTGTTGATGTGCTCGTGAAAAACTTCAACCTTCAGCTCTCCACCGGTGATGCCAAGGCTGACCTGACCAAAATGATGGGTTAAGAGCTCTGTTAGTTATTCTAATATAACGGACTCCAAACTAATATAAAGGGGGCAGTCATTCCCTGTGTGAAAACACGAGAATGGCTGTCCCCTTTACCCGAGACTGACATCCAGAATCATCATGACAACAAAACCAACCATAGTACACATGGTTGCCCAATCGGCATTATTGCTTCTTTGGGACTCAGGTATAATTTCCTCAACTATAACAAACAGCATCGCACCGGCGGCAAACCCGAGGGCATATGGCATGACAGCCTGGGAAGCGGATACAATCAAAGCCCCGATTACCCCGGCAATAGGCTCAACAAGTCCTGAAAACTGACCATAGGCAAAACTTTTAAAACGCGATAACCCTTCCCGGCGCAGCGACAGGGAGACTGCCAAGCCTTCCGGGATATTCTGAATCCCCACGCCAATAGCCAGGGCGACCGCTCCACTTAAGCCGGCTGAACCAAAATCAGAACTGACGGAACCAAATGCGATTCCCACAGCAAGCCCCTCGGGGATATGGTGCAGGGTAATAGCAAGAATCAACAGGGTACTGCGGCGCCATGATGTCTTTATTCCTTCAGCTTTGTTTACCGGCATACCCAGGTGCAGGTGTGGCAGAATCTTGTCAATACCGAGGAGAAATAACCCTCCGGCAAGAAAGCCTGCCGAAACAGGGAACCAGTCCGGAACCTCCAGGTCTAGTGACATCTCTATGGCAGGAGCCAGCAGAGACCAATAGCTGGCCGCAATCATGACTCCGGCTGCGAATCCCAGCATTCCGTCAAGTACCTTTCTACTGATGTCTTTAGCCACAAACACAGCAGCTGCTCCCAGCATTACCATAGCCCAGGTAAAACAAGTTGCAGCCAGCGCCTGAAACACCGGATTAAGGCCCTGAATAAATTCTAATATATCTGCCATTATGACCCCCATAGCAGCCTCACGGCTGATAACCATTCTCATAATTGTCATCTAACAATATATAACATTATCACGACTGCGCTAAATTTTCAACAATTTATGTGAAAAATAGCCGGTAAAATAGAAGAACAGGATAAGCTTTTCCAGAGTATCCGGTACTCAATGGAACTCACCTATCCCGTCTTATTACCAGCATTAGCCTTGTCGGTCTCTACAATGCTTCGCCATTTTACTTTGTCTTTTCCCGAGGTCTGACCAGCAGGCTGATGCACCAAATTCCGGCCAAACCAACAAGAACATAGATGATTCTGCTTATTAGAGAGTCCGTTCCGCCGAAAAGGCCGGCCACCAGATCATACCGAAACAACCCGACAAGCAGCCAGTTTAAAGCTCCGATGATTACCAGTACAAGTGATATCCTGTCCAATGCCATTAATAAAACACCTCACCTTTATAGATTATTTCGAGGCTTATTATATCCCGTTTTTCGAAAATTCATCCTTAAAATGAAGGAGACTTCTTCACCGTTTTCCTTAAATTGGAGTGGCATTCCGGTCAATTAACGCTGGCTGAAGGTTCGGGACTGCGTTATAATAAATAGGGTATCCCGGGCTCATCGTGAGATTTAAATAACAGCAGGAGAAGGAGGAACTTATGAAAAAACTTTTAATTGCAATCATTGCAGGCTTACTCGTAATTACAGCTCTGGGCTGCTCAGGTAATGAAAGTCAGACTCCCGAAACCGGGACATCTCAGACAGAACTGCCTCCAGGCCACCCGTCTTTGGATGAAACAGATAACGGTCAACAACCTGCCGGTCAGGTAACCGTTGATGCAGATGAAGTTATGAACAAGATCAATACAGCCCTCGATAAAAAGTTCCCTGGGGAATGGAAGGCTGAGGACACTACCCTGCAAAAAGGGTCTTATACCGAAAACGGCAGTTACGGCATAGTAGATGAAGTAACCAACATATATCCGGGAAGCATGGTCTCACTGTTTGTAGGCCAGGAAAGAATTTCAGGAACAATCAAAGGCGAGGACGGTAAACGGGTACTGGAGGGCTACCCAACTCCCGAAGCAGTCGGCCAAACCATGGAATCAGGAAAGGCTGTGGTAATTTCCGCCGGCAGCATTGGTTCAACCAGTTACCAAAAGGTTTACATGCCTCTTAAGTCAGGCGAAAAAACAGTTGCCGTATTAACAGTTTCAATTGCACAATAGTATTGCTCTTGATACTAAATTTTGATACTGCGCTTTTTGATAAGGGGACTGGTCCGGACAGGGCAGTCCCCTTTACTGTAGCACCGAACTGCCGCCTGAAACATGTAGTGTTAAAAATACAAACTTTTTATGTAAAGGTGGTAGTTATGCACGATCGATACAAAATTATCCGCAAAGGGCATCAGGAAAACATCTGGCTGCTCCCGGAAGATTTAATGAATAATTTCAAACTAAAGGAAAACTCCAAGGTAGAAGGAATATCCCCTGTGGCCTGTCCAGCTTTATAAATATCCGGTGGATTACGCCACTCACCTGGCTGGGTTCTAGCTCCCTCTCAATCGCTATAGCATGTTGGCCAAGTCGGCGAAGGCTGCATTATTTTCGACCTTTAATGCTGCACTATTTTCAACCTTTGATATTGTTGTTAAAATAGGGGTGGATGTGTTCCGCAAGGCGGTGACTGTCGTCCGCCCGGCCGGCAACCCGCGCAGCGGGAGCCGATGCCGGCGGAGACGTTGCCCGCCGGAGGAATACATCTACCCCTATTCAAAAAATAATAATGCAGCCTTCACTCATCTATGCCAACAACATTTTATCATTTACCAGGTGCTTGCCGCTGGCTTTGCCGAACATTTCCAAAAGGCCTTCAATACTCATCCCGGCACGCTCATCTCCGCTGATATCCAGGATAATCCGGCCTTCATGCATCATTATGGTCCGGTTCCCTATATTCAGGGCATGCTCCAGGTTATGTGTGACCATGAAAGTAGTCAGGTGTGATGCCTCAGCCACACTGCGGGTCAGTTCCAGAACCTTATCTGCTGTTTTGGGGTCAAGAGCCGCAGTATGTTCATCCAACAGCAGCAGCTTCGGTGTCTGCAGTGTAGCCATTAGCAGAGTCAGCGCCTGCCTCTGGCCTCCTGACAGCAGACTGACACGGTTTGTCAACCGTGCTTCCAGTCCCAGACCAAGCTTTTTTAAGGTTATTCATCAAAACTGTCAACCTGCAAAATAAGGACATTATCCCTAGTCTGCCACCAATACAGCCGCACCCCTGATTTTGCCGTTTCTTAAGGCCTCCAGGGCCTCATTTGCTGCACTCAGGGGGTAAGGTTGAATTTCTGTCCGGATTGGAATCCTGGGGGCTATTGCCAAAAACTCTTCCCCATCGCGGCGGGTCAAATTGGCTACAGACTTGATAACTCGTTCGCCCCACATTAGTTCATATGGAAATGATGGAATATCACTCATATGAATACCGCCACAGACCACCATACCTCCTTTTCCGACAGCCCGCAAAGCCGCCGGCAGACAGGAGCCGTCAGGAGCAAAAATTATTGCGGCATCAAGTTCTTCAGGAGGAGCCTCACCTGTTTCGCCTGCCCAGACAGCCCCCATGTCAAAGGCAAACTGCTGAGCCTCAAGGTCACCGGAACGGGTAAAGGCATAAACTCTGCGCCCCTGGTAATGGGCCACCTGGGCTACTATATGGGCAGCTGCCCCAAAACCGTAGATGCCAATTTTCTCGGCATCACCAGCCATTGCCAGGGACCGGTAGCCTATCAACCCGGCACATAAGAGCGGGGCGGCCTGCAAATCCGGATAACCGTTCGGAACCGTGAAACAAAACCGGTAATCTGCTGCCGTATATTCTGCAAAACCTCCATTAAGCTGGTAACCGGTGAACCTGGCATCATCACAGAGGTTTTCACGCCCTGAACGGCAGTAGCGACACTGATTGCAGCTTGAGCCAAGCCACGGTATTCCCACGCGCTGGCCTTTCTTAAGAGTTCCTGCATTTTTGCCGGTCTCCACAACAGTTCCTATAATTTGGTGGCCGGGGATAAGAGGCAGCACAGGCTGTTTCAGCTCACCGTCAACTATATGCAGATCAGTTCTGCATATCCCGCAGGCATGAACCCTGATAAGCGCCTGATCCGGGCCCGGCACAGGAACTTCAACCTCCGCAGCCCGTAAAGGCCTGCCCGGAGCATCAAGAATCATCGCAAACACTTGTCATCCTCCAAACATTATTTTGCATCCATACTCTAGCTTTCTACATCAATATATTAATTCCTGTTTGTCTTGCATATGAATGCCGAATTTTGGTAAAATAGTGATATCTGATAGTTTAGAGGAGGTGTTAATGATGGCAGCAAACCCAGTAGTGTCCCTTGAAACAGCAAATGATAAAACAATAAAAATAGAGCTGTTTCCGGAAATAGCCCCTAACACGGTAAAAAACTTTGTTTCACTGGTGAAAAAAGGATTTTATGACGGGCTTTCGTTCCATCGGGTTATTCCCGGTTTCATGGTTCAAGGCGGCTGTCCCCAGGGAACCGGAGGGGGCGGTCCCGGTTATTCTATCAAAGGGGAATTTAACTCCAATAAACATGTTAATAATTTAATTCATGAAAGAGGGGTAATTTCCATGGCCAGGACCATGGACCCAAACTCTGCAGGTTCACAATTTTTTATCATGGTCCAGGACTCTCCACACCTGGACGGAGAATATGCCGCTTTTGGCAAAGTCACTGAAGGAATGGATGAAGTTGACAGGGTTGTCAACGCTGATAGGGATTTCCGGGATAAGCCCGTTGCCGACCAACTGATTAAAAAAGCAACTGTGGATACCTTTGGCGTGGATTACGGAGAACCGGAAAAGGCATAACAAAAGTGGCAGGAACATACCTGCCACTCAGGTTATTGACAAACCCTATATTTTTTGATTATTAAAATGTAACATGGACAGGGGTAGATGAATTCCTCGGGCGGGCTACATCTCCGCCGGCATCCGCTCCCGCTTTGCGGTCGCGGGCCGGACGGACGACAGACTCCGCCCTCCGGAACACATCTACCCCTGTCTACAACATTTTTATAGTTCAAAATTTTTGACTTTGTCGTGGCAGGAACATACCTGCCACCTTTTTTTAACAGGAAGGATCGCCGTCAAAAGTAGTAAGCCGCTTATACAGCTCCGGCCTGCGGTCCCGGAAGACACCCCATTCTGTTCTTTCCGCCTCTAGCCGGTCAAGGTCAAATTCCACTGTTAATACCGTCTCCTCTTCCCGTCCTGCCTCTGCCAGCTTCTGTCCCTGGGGCCCGGCTATAAATGAAGACCCGTAAAAGGTTATTTCAGAATCCTCCATAATCTCTATCCCCACCCGGTTTGCCGCAGCTACCGGAATCAGGTTGGCTGCCGCGTGACCCAACATACAGGCCTGCCAATGGTCCTTTGAATCTATGGACCGGTCCATAGGTTCCGAACCAATGGCCGTGGGGTACAACAGGATCTCCGCACCCATAAGAGCCATAACCCGAGCCGCTTCCGGAAACCACTGGTCCCAGCATATGCCCACACCTATTCGGCCATAGCGGGTCTGCCATACCCGGAAACCGGTATCTCCCGGGCTAAAGTAAAATTTCTCCTGATAGCCTGGTCCGTCAGGAATATGGCTTTTCCGGTAAATGCACAGGACTGTGCCGTCAGCATCAATTACCGCAACTGAGTTGAACAGGGCAGTATGCTTCTTTTCATAGAAACTGACCGGTATCACTGCGCCCAGTTCCCGGGCAACCTCCCGAAACCTTTGCACCGCCTGGTTTTTTTCAGGTTCTGCAGCAAATTTATAGTACTCCGGCTTTTGTTTTTGGCAAAAATAAGGTGTTTCCAACAGCTCGGGCAGCAGGATAATCTGAGCTCCCCGGGCTGCCCCCTCCCTGGCTAGCTGCTCTGCCCTGGCGATATTTTCCCCGGGATTTTCATTACATCTCATCTGTACAGCGGCTACTTTAACATGGCGCATTTCTATCCCCTCCAATCAGGATATCCCTTCAGGATGTCGCAGTCGGCTGCCCAGCCGGGCTTCTGGCCAGACTTCCCGCCAGGGGCATCTGCTGGGTAATACAATGGATATTTCCGCCCTCTTTCACCAACGGCATACCATCTATAGTGACAAGCTTCCGGCCCGGGAATAAGTCTTTAAAGGTCTGTCGGGCAATTTCATCAGTCTCCCGGGATTGCCCGCCAAACAGTGGTAAAATAATCCCACCATTGACAAAATAAAAATTAATATAACTCAAGGTCAGCCGTTTTCCCATATAATATTCCGGAAACGGTTGGGGTATCTGAACTATTTCAAGCTTTCGCCCCCGGGCATCAACAGCCTTTTGCATAATCCCGAGGTTTTCCCTTGTTATCTCATAATTGGGGTCATTAGGGTCATTACACACCTGTAAGAGCACCACCCCGGGCCGCACAAAGCAGGCGGCATTATCTATATGGCCGTCAGTCTCATCACCGTCAAGACCCCTATTCAGCCATATAACGGTTTCAATACCCATGTACTGTTTAAGTACATCAGTAATCTCCTCCCTGGTCATTCCCGGGTTCCTGTTAGGGTTTAAGAGACACTCCTGCGTAGTCAGCAGGGAACCTTCCCCATCAACATGAACCGAACCCCCTTCAAGGACAATAGGTGCATTAAAAGTCTGGATTTGCTCCCTCTCCAGAAGTCTGGGCGGCACAGCGTCATCCATGTCACAGGGCAGATACCTGCCCCCCCAGGCATTGAATCTCCAATTAATACCGGCAATCTGCCCACTGTTGCTGATTACAAAAGTCGGACCGTTATCCCTTGCCCAGGAATCATTGTGAGGGATTTCAGCCAGTTCTACCTCTGGCCCGCAAAGCCGTGCAGCCTGGTTCAGATCTTCCGGGTTTACCAGCATGGTAACCGGCTCAAACCGGGCAACAGCCCTGGCAGCGTGGGCATATCCCCGACATAATTCATCATAATTATCGGGCCAACACATTGAGGCCCTAACAGGCCATTCTATAAAAGTTCGACTATGCGCAGCCCACTCCGGAGGCATCCTGAATTGCATTTTTGCCGGGTACATTTTACACCTCATTTAATTATTTTGACATTGTTATGTTACCCCCTTGTACAGCCTGTGTCAAGTATGGCAAAAGAGGCAAAAGAGCCCGGGATAGAACGTCCCATTTTTACACACCCCAACAAATACCGTCATATAGTATTATTGAAAAATATTGCAGCACGTTCTGTGTAAAGGTGGTTCATATGGATACAAAATATAAACTGTTCCGAACAGTGGGAACTGAAAAAGTCCTCTACCTGCCCTCAAAATTAATAGCTCTTTACAGGCTCATTGAAGGTGATACTATAACACTGCGATGCGGTTCCGCATCTGTAACGGCTAAAGCCAGTGTCCTGGACTCCCCGAAGTCATCAGAAGTCTCGGAAATCGGACTGTCAGATGCGGTTCTGAGAGCGCTGAATATCCCACACGGCATTTTCATAACTGTTCAGTCTGACGGATCCCACGAACTGCGGCTAGGTCCCCTTATTGGGGTTCTTACCTTTACCCAACATATACCCTCGCGCCTGGACTATTACTTTAAATATGTCTTTGCTAAAAAGAATAAAGGGCTGATTTACGTGTTTTCCGGTCAGGATATTGATGTGAGCCGCAGCGCCATCAGAGGTTGTTATTACGACTTCTCTGCAAAAGCATGGCAACAACGGCTATTCCCATTTCCTGATGCAGTAATGGACCGCTGTTACCCAAGTTCGAAAAAAACCCATGACCTCCTGGCTGCAGTTATGGGCCCCGGCAAAATATTTAATAATACAACCCGAATCAGTAAAATTAATTTTTTCAAAACCGTCAATAATGACATTTTCCTTAAAAAATATCTGCCGGCAACTCAATTATTAAGATATCCCTCAGACCTGAATATTTTCCTTTTAAAATATGGCAGTATTTTCCTGAAACCGGTTGACTCTATGAAGGGTAAAGGAATTGTGGTGGCAACGCAGCACAAGAATGGCATTGAGTGCAGGTTTAACTCAGCCGGAACAGATACCATCCGAACCGTAGCCTCTTTTGCGGATATCCCGGAAATACTTCTGACTGCCGCCGGACGCAAAAGAAAGTATATCATGCAGCAGGCTGTAAAATGTATGGAATACGGTGGCGGCCCGTTTTCCTTCCGCACCTGTCCCATGAAGGATGAAAGTAACAGATGGCTTCTGCCGGGAATGGTTGTCATAGGAACAATGGGGAACGGCCATGTAACCAATTATGCCTCAGGTGGGCGGCGCATCCCTCTTAAGGATCTTTTCAAAATCATCCTGCCCCAGCTTCCCAACTCTAAAGATGAGTTTCTTCAACTGTTGGAAGACATAACCCTGAAAACCGCATCACTGCTTGACGATAAATTCGGCCCTTTCGGTGAATTGGGGGTGGATATAATCCTTGACAAACAAGGGCAGCCATGGCTTCTGGAAGCAAACGCCAATCCTGCCCGAACCCCAGCATTTATCCAGACGGAATACCCTTTATGGCGGAAGCAGGTATATGAATATATCGTGGGTTATGCCAATCACCTGGCCGGTTTTGGCTCCCGTGACATGTAAACCGGAATACAAACAAAATCAGGGGCATTTGCACACTAATGCAAATGCCCCTGCTGATTTTTGGCATTATCTTACGAGGACAACATTGGCTGCCTGGGGACCGCGGTTGCCTTCGACAATATCAAATTCAACATCCTGCCCCTCTTCCAGTGTTTTAAAACCTTCGGTCTGGATAGCAGAGAAGTGAACGAAAACGTCTCCTCCTTCGTTGCTCTCAATAAAACCAAACCCTTTCTCCGGATTGAACCACTTTACTTTTCCTTGCATTAATACAGGCCTCCCTTTACCTTTCAGTTTTTCCTATGCTTATAACTGCTTATAACATCATATAGTATTAACCTAAATGCGCTGAATAATTCTATTTTTTTCTGAAGAAATAAAACTTCTTCAATGAAGTTTTATTTATTAATATTACGGCATCCAGGGAATTAATATTATAAAAGGGTGCGCAATACAAATTAATGGTTTAACGGAGGTTGTCATATGATTAAGGACAAAGTAATCCGAGGGATTCTGGTGGGTCTATTGGCAGATACGGTCAAGCTGGCAGTCAATTATAGTTTATACCTTTTTGGTTTTACCTCAGTTATCTTTTGGCAAATTACCGCTGCACGTTTCCTGGTGAAAGAAGATCTGTTTACCCCGTGGGCATATTTGATCGGCGGTGCTGCTGACATCACTGTTTCAGCCGGACTGGGCATAGTGTTTATTTATATCATCCATTTACTGGGAAACAAGTTCCTGTTCATAAAAGGTATCGGCTTTGGCCTGGCAGTTTGGGTGAGCCTTTTTGGAACACTGCTGGGACAGTCGGTACAGGGCAAAATTCCGCACAATGCCTCAGCTATCATGGTAACAATGGTTGCCCACTTCTTCTTTGGTCTGGCTCTGGCGGTTTTCACTCGCCTGTTGGGTTACTCCAAAGAGATAGCCACAGAAAACAGAGAGATGAAAAACAGGGATAACCCAGAACTAAGACGCGGCCTAAATTTCCGGCTGGCTTCACTACCGGCAAAGAAACTCCAAAAGAACAGCAGAAAGCTGCGTAAACCGGACAAACCGTAGCAAAATAAAAAAACGGCGGTATTATCTGACATTTCAGCAGATACCGCCGTTCTTTGCAGAATAGTTTAAACTCTGCTTTTATTTGTCACCCAGCATCCGGGCCAGATCAGCTTTGGCATCACCACTGATCAACTGCAGCCCAAAAGTTTTCTGAAGAACTTCAACTACTCCCGGTGATAAAAACTCAGGGGCTTTAGGCCCGATAGTAATGTTTTGGACATTCAAACTCAGAAGGCCAAGCAGAATAGCTACAGCCTTTTGTTCAAACCATGAAAGTACAATACTTAAGGGCAAGTCATTTACCGTACAGTCAAAGGCTTCTGCCAGAGCCAAAGCAATCTTGGTGGCTGACCCGGAATTATTACACTGGCCCAGGTCTATATAACGGGGGATTTCTGTCCCTTCAATGTTACCATAGTCAATATCATTAAACCTGAACTTGCCGCAGGAGGTGGTTATAATTATACAATCTTTGGGAATTGATAAAGCCAGTTCCCGGAAGTAATCCCTGCCTTTGGTAGGCGCATCACATCCGGCAACCACAAAAAATCTTCTGATTTTACCGGCCTTAACCGCATCAATAATAAGCGGGGCCATGGGCAGGACACTTTGGTGATGGAATCCCGTAATCAGAGTCTCCTTAGAATCAATACTTGCCTCAGGAAGTGACAATGCCTTTTCAATCAGCGGGGAAAAATCACGGTCTTTGATCTTCTGAACACCCTCAACCCCGGCAACCAGGTAAGTAAACATGCGCTCCCCATAGGTCTTATTCTTGACCGGCATCACACAATTAGTGGTTACCAGAATCGCTCCCGGAAAATTCTCAAAAACTTCTCTCTGGTCATACCAGGCCTTGCCCACATTACCCTTTAAATGTTTATATCTGTTAAGTTCCGGGTAGCCATGAGCCGGAAGCATTTCTGAGTGGGTATAAATATTTATCCCTTTGCCTTCAGTCTGCTGCAGCAGTTCTTTTAGTGCCAGCAGGTCATGTCCCGTAACCAGGATACAGTGTCCTTCAACCTTATTATTGGTCACCTTAACCGGGTTAGGTATACCCAGTTCAGTGGTGTGGGCTTTATCTAAAAGGTCCAGAACTTTAACCGCAGCCGTACCCACCTTAAGACTCATCTCTATATGCTCCTGGAGGTTAAAGTTAGCATTTGTCAGTGTTAAAAACAGCGCTTCATGAGTTATCGCATTGACATCAGGGTCGTCATACCCCAGTTCCCTGGCATGGACAGCATATGCCGCCACTCCCTTGAGACCAAAGATTATGGTGTCCTGCAAACTCGCCAGGTCAGGGTCTTTCCCACATACCCCTAACTGGGTACACCCACCTACAGGAGTATATTCGCACTGGTGACAATGCATTTTCTTTGCTGGGGCTTCCGGTTTGCGCTGGGCTTTTTCGTCACCGAAAATTTTTTCAAAAAATCCTGCCACGATAATTACACCATCCCTTGCTTTTTTGTTTTATTATTTTCAAATAACCCAGCAGTTATTATTACAGCCCAGCAGTTATTATTGGATTTTTTTCCGTCCCATATCTTCAAGAACCTCGTTTAAAAACTGTACTTGAACGAAATCATCTAATGACTTGCCTTTAACAACATCTTTTTTCTCCATGAACCCAAATACCCCAGTGATGAAATCCATATTAGGGTCATATGTAATTTCGGCTTCCTGCCACTTCTTCTCATAGAATTCCGGGGTATGTATCTTCAGAATGTCTGTCATGTCCGCATTTAGGCGCTCAAAATATTTCAGGAAAACCTCACGGTTTACCGCAGGGATTTTGGCAAGCCCTTCTTGGGCTTTATCTGTAGCCATAATATGAGTTTTTAATACTTCCTTTACCAGTTCCGGCTCATTTTTCATAATATCCTTTTTGGCCACCAGCCAGCTGCGCGGCTGCTTCTCGCCAAACATCCCGTCAGGGTTCAGAGACATCATGATTTTACTGCCCGGAACTTTACTTAAAGCGTTCTCAAAGTTCATTGGATCATAAATGATTATGGCATCATATACTCCGGCGCCAAAGTTCTCCAATTCTTTCATAACAATGTCATCATAAACGACCTCCACACTGCCCCCTGCAGTTTTGGTAGCCAAACCGGCAGTGGAAAGTATTTCATTAAACTGGTATTCATCAGAGTATCTCTGGTTGGCCAGACCAACCTTTTTGCCATCCAGATCCTCAAGTGATTTTATCTCCGGCCTGGTAATTAATACTGTTGTATTGGTATTAATACTCCCGGCAATGATAGTATACTTGTTGCTCCCGCCAAACCTGGAGGTTTCCGTAATATACGTTGCAAAATTAGCGCTGGGAATATACACAAAATCGGGATCGTCCTTATCTCCATCCATCATTGGCCAGATCTTGTCCAAACTCCTTGTGGAAACAAACTCCACCTCTTTGCCCAGTTTTTCAAGCTGATTTTCAAATATTTTTTCTTCACGGTTAATTAAAGCCTGGGGCGCAGCCTGAGGCATCACTATGTAAGCAAATTTTATCGTAGCTTTTTCAACATAAGTCTGATCGGTTCCGGGTTCTCCATTTCCTGAGTCAGCCGGATTACTTGCACCAACATCCTTTCCGCCTCCACATCCTGAATTCAGAAACAGTATAATTGCGAGTACAACCATAGATGCCAAGGATCTTTTCAACATCTGATTTTCAACTCCCCAAAACAAAATTAGTGCCATCAGAGTAGGGTGCTTATTAGACTCTAACGACACTCATTAGTATTTCTATTTAATTCCTCAAATTCCTGCTTTCCTAATATAATGACATGTGAAGGTTCCATAACTAGTACATCGTTTTTTAAATGAATGTGCAAATTTCAAATCACTATATCGTCCATCTTGTATTTCCAGCGATATACTACTGGCTGAGCATTGACTTCATCCATATACTGATAAATTCGTTGAACTAATTCATCCTTTGATTTGACCCGAATTCCCTTTAAACAGGCGCGTGCAAACTTGCCAAAAAAGCTTTCAATTATATTGAGCCATGATCCATGCTTAGGCGTGAAAACGAATTCAAAGCGACCGGGATGCTGTTCCAAATATTTGCGTGTTTCCTTCGAGGTATGTGCACTATGGTTATCCAGAACAATCTTGATTTTCTTAGCCTTATCGTATTTCTCATCAAGGATCTTTAGAAAATCAACGAAGTCGGCGCTCTTGTGCGTATCCCTAACAAGCGGAATAATCTCCCCAGTCATCAGGTCCATTCCTGCCAATAGGGAGACAGTGCCAAATCGCTTGTATTCGCTGTCACGACCAACAAATCCATGCTTCATTGTTGGAGGAAGATCATCTGCAACATTTCCGATGGCTTGGATTCCCGGCTTCTCATCATAGGATATCGTGATAGTATTGGTTTCTTCATTGGTTTCAAATTGCATTTCGATTTGCTTGTAGACAATTAACACGTCGTCCATTTTCTTCTCAAACTCAGGATCTCTTTTTTCGAGATAGTACCTAATCTTATGCGGTTTGATGTCTGCATCATTCAAAATCTTGTTGACCGTAGACGGCACAATCGACAAGAGAGACGGATAACCGGCTTCAATACATGTCCTCCTGATGTGATTTTGCAGACTGCGAACAGTCCAGAGTTCCTGGGCATATCCCAATTCGGACGGTTTTTGGCAGGCCAAGTTGCGTACATAAGTCTTGTCTTCATCGCTTAGGACAGCTTTTCGTCCCCTGCCAGCATCGTCACGCAATGCGGACTCCATACCGGATGAAGTGTACTTTCTAAGGCAAAGTTCAACTGAATTGCGATGTATGTCAAGTTTTTTCGCTATCTTGACGTTGCTCATACCAGCTGAACTAAGAAGTAAAATTTTGGCCCGCTGCACTCTCTGAGCCTCTTCGGTTCGTGTATTGGTTATGTTTGTTAGATATTTGACCTCTTGATCAGTTAATTCAAACCTGCCATATTTCTTTGGTCGCGCCATAAGAATCTACCTCCATGTTGATGATAGATTCATTATATTACATCTTGATAGATTTGCATAGTTATTTTAAATACATTGTACTAGTACATCGTTTTTTAAATGAATGTGCAAATCTCAAATCACTATATCGTCCATCTTGTATTTCCAGCGATATACTACTGGCTGAGCATTGACTTCATCCATATACTGATAAATTCGTTGAACTAATTCATCCTTTGATTTGACCCGAATTCCCTTTAAACAGGCGCGTTGGAGGCCCCCACGTACCATAGCCGGAGGAAACTACCAAATGATAAGCGCCTTTTTTAAGCAAACCCCAATCCAATTCATATATTTTTCCTGTTATCAACTGACTGGGAAAAACCTGCCCCCTGTGGGTATGACCGGATAATTGAAGGTCAATATTACTTTTCTGGGCTGCCTCCAAATCAATGGGCTGGTGGTCTAATAAGATTATTGGATACGAGGAATCAATCCCGCTCATCAGCTCACTTATCTCTTTACGTTCACGGCTCCCGTGTCCCGGGTCATCTCGGCCAATCACATAAAAAGCGTTCGCAAGCTTAATATAATTATCTCTGAGTACAGTTATCCCTGCCTCTTCAAAATAACGCAGCACCTCGCCGCTATTTCGCAAGGCACGGTCATGGTTTCCGGGGACAGCTGCCATTCCGTATCTGACACCCATCTGTTTAAGTACACCCATAAGGCTGTACAGTTGTCATCTGTATTCGGTTTCTCAAAATCGAACTAATTGAACCGGAAACAGAGTCAAGCCAAAAAAACTCTTTACCTGCCAGGCTTTTGAAGGCTTCAATTATTTCGGGGTTAAACATTCTTTGGGATTGAGCTTCAATCTGTTTTCTAATATTATTAACCTTACTTAATACCTGGCGCTCCTTGTCAATCAAAACTGATATCCTGTCTGCAAGATGCAGAATGTGGCTTTCAATCGGTACTGCCTGCCCCCTGAATTGTCTTCCCTCTCCCCAATTCCACCAAACGTGATGAAATCGCACGAATTCCGCTATTTTGGAGAAAGGAGGAAATCCTTTTAGCAGTTGATAAGCGGTTTCTGCATGCTGATGAGCGTGCTCTACTTCAAAATCCAAAGCCTCCAGCCGTTCTGTAATGGATAAACCGCCTATGTCATGTAAAGCGCCCGCTAACACTGTCTGACTGATATTTTCAATGGTTAATCCGAGTTCCGTACCCAGGCACAAGGAGAAATATGCCACCATCTTATGATGATTCACTAATGCCGGACTCACCAGGTCCACAGCGTCCGATAAACCGGTTACGAGCTCAAACAAAGAAGTTGCAGGTTCATTTTTCAAAGCAGTTCCACCTTTTCAGCATTTATCGGCTATTAATAATTCTTCTCTTCTACAATGCAGTAATTTTTTCCTGCTTATCGAAAAGCTCAGGCTGTTTCAGCCTGAGCTAATCTAATCCTGGTTATCTGCTTTTGTAATTCATAGAGAGTAAAAGGCTTATATAGTACTGCGTCCGCAATCTGCAAATTTTTCAAACTTACAGTGTCCTCGAACCAACCTGTCATTAAAACCACCGGAAGTTCGGGATTTCGTTGTTTAATCTTTTTTGTAAGATCTACACCGTTTATCCCAGGCATCCCTATATCAGTAATTATAATATCAGCAGAAATACCTTGATTAATTTGGTTTAACAAATCGGTTCCTTTCGAATACACAACTATCTTGTGCCCTAAAGATTCCAGCTGGCTACCTAAAGTATTAAGCACTTGCTCATCGTCATCAACAACCCAAATATTGCATGAACCGACATAGGGCAGCGTTTCGCTGTGCCTGTCAATATATGTGTCATAAACTTGAGGAAGTTCGATACTAAACATAGATCCCTTACCTTTTTCAGATGTTACCCTGATTTTACCATCATAGGACTTTATTATACTATCGCTTATCGATAACCCGAGTCCTGTCCCGCGCTCAAATTTTGTGCTGAAAAACGGTTCAAATATCATGTCCATTTCTGTTTTAGTCATTCCTGCCCCTGTATCAGTAACAGTAATAATCACCTTATCTTGAATATCTTCGGAAGTAATACTAATTATACCTCCATTAGGCATGGCATCAATAGAATTCAAAATAAGATTTATCAGAACTTCTCTTAATTCGGTTTCATTACAACACACCCATTTTTGAGATGCAAGTCTCGTTCGTACCTTTATTATTCCCAGCCCATTAATAATTGCTTCATTATCCCACTTGGTCCGGGTAAATTCTAAAGCAGATGTGATCACAGCATTAACTTGCAGGTTTTGCCGGTTATGTTCAGCCTGCGGGCGAGAAAAATTTTGTATCCTGCGAACTATTTGAGCAGCATCTCCAGCTGCGGTTACGACCTCAGTAATAAACTTTGTAGAATCGGTATCCCGCAGCTTTAACTCTAAAAGCTGGCAGTTGCCTAAAATTACCGCTAAAATGTTGTTAAACTCGTGAGCTATACCACCGGCTAAAACCCCCAACGCTTTTAACTTATCTGCATCTTTCTTCTTTTCGAATGTTTTTTCCTGAAGACTATAAAGATCCAAGGTTAAATTAATCATATCCAATAAATAACTCAGCAGTTCCAGGTTACATCCATAAGCTTCGTGCTTAAAACGCCACCCCAGAAAAGTCAGTCCGACAATAGAACGCCCGTTTGTTATTGGTATAATACCAATATACCGAACATTATGCTGATTCCATAGGTCATGTAATACACATTCCCATTCAGATATATCAATTATCTTAGGAAGCATTTGTAATGCCTGCTCATAGAGACTGATTTCTGCCAGACCCTCTACCATACTGCTGGCTTTTTCACAATCCAGCTGATAACAGCAAACAGATCTTGTCTTCTTAGTATCTCTATCAAAAATTACCAGTAAAGCCGCTTCAACCTCATACTCGCGGGCAAGATACTTAATCGCGTATTCCGCTGCATTCTGCAGCCCTTTGTGACATAGCATGTGTGAAGTCAAATTGTTGATAAAGGACAGATTATTTAAAGTCTGATTCAATCTGACCCTGTCTCTGATGGACTCATGGAGAAATCTCACCATACCATCAGAGCAGAGTATTTCCGGAGTTTTTAACAGGTTTACTTCCCTTCCATTGTCCCAAAATACATACCGGTGTGAATGTAATATCCATTTAATCATTTCGTCAGTGCATTTATCTACTTGATAATAACAAATGCCCGTTAAATCAGTCCCCGAAAGATTCTTATTGAAATTTTCCTCATATTCCATAAAATCTTTGAATGTTTTTTCATCATGAATCCACCCGGTCTCTCCGATTAGCCTTACCCCGGTATATCCCTCATTTTTGGCATCTTCCAGGAGCTTTAGCCATTTATTGATTACCGCTTTTTGAAAAAATATCCCATTCTCCAGATAGAATTCTGCCGCGGGAGAAATAACAAGTTTTCCGCTTTTAGTACACCCGCTCACATCAATACAGTATCTTTCCAGGTTATCGATAATTTCATCTAGTGAAGTATCTTCAAACCAATATACACATTTTTCGTTTCTCTCTATGCCAACAGCGATAAAAGCGGCAAAATAATCCAATTTTTTAGGTGTACCATAATTTATATACGTTAAGTGCTCCCCGCTTTTTATATCACGCATCAACTTTAATGAATTCACTAAGACCACCTCCTGTCTTTTTATATCAGAAAACGGTAATTCTTTTATCTTACCTCATTCTCCTTCCGATATTTTAGGAAATAATGTACTATTCTGTCGTTTGCAAAGCAAAACTCAGGCCACAACAGCCTGAGTCAATTCACACATTGTTTCTTTCAAAATGCAATTCAGGGAGAACAATTCTTATCTCCTGTTCCTCTGCTTCCTTTCGCCAAAAAACAATGAAATTAACTTTGGCAAATTTAGGCTCATAACCATTATCCTGAACTCGCTCCAATAGCTCTGAACATTTTTTAGAAGTCCTGAAAACACTCTGCCCTCTGTCTGTAAGCCAATCTCCATCCTTATATCGCAGGATATCGCCACTTTGTAAAGACTCAACCAAATATTGCCGTCCGATGAAATAATCCAGCCATACATCCCGATGACTTAGCTGCATAGCAAGCTTCCCCGGCAATTGGTACTGACCCCTGTCTTCCAATCTTGTCATATCTTCCGTCTTGATATGATTCAGGTAACGCCTGTTTAAATGTATTACTAAATTATTTTTTGCCCGAGTCATTGCCACATACAACTGGCGCTTCTGTTCCGCTGTAGCTATCTCAAAGTTTTCAAGCAAAAGGAAAACATTATCAAATTCCTTGCCTTTTGCTTTATGAAGCAAGATATTTTTCAATACTGCTAAAGGACTCAAAAATCTGCAAAGAACGATTTGTTTTTTCACCTCTTTTAATATAAGCCGTGAGGTCTTTGGCATCTGCCAGAATCCCTTCTTCACGCAGCAGATTGAGTACACCGATGACTTTTTCTTTTTCAATCCCCAGATGGTCAGAGATATAGTCCACCCGTGACTCTGCAACCTGATCCTGAGCCTGGCTTCGGCTCCTGCTGGAAATAAGTTTTTTTATGATTCGTGTGGCGTTTTCCTTTTCTTTATCATCTAAAAGCTCTGATGCATTGATTCTTTCAATGGCTTCCTGGGCATTTTTGCATAGTATACTGTCTGCAAACACCCTTGGCATGTTCTGGCCCCGCTGGATATACCCCGACTCCTCCAAGGCGGCAACAGCAGTTTTTACCCGCATTTCTATTTCACTAAACCTTTCATCCCAACCTGCCTTTCTGGCAATTTCCAGGGCGGATTGGGAAACGGTCATCCGAAAACGGGTAATATCTTTGATGGCCTTCCAGATTTGCTGGATTTCCTTAATATTGATTTTAGTCTGATTCAATAATGCAAAGTGTTTATTTAAATCGTCCTCGCAATATAAGATATAGCAGTCCGCCGTAATTTGCTCATCCCGCCCGGCTCTGCCTGCCTCCTGGATGTAATTCTCCAGGGAATCGGATATTTCGAAGTGGATGACCATACCTACATCCTTCTTATCCACGCCCATGCCAAAAGCAGAGGTGGCCACCATGATGGGCACTTCCCCCGCAATAAAGGCATCCTGGTTTTCTGATTTCTCTTTCTTGTCCATTTTGCCATGATATGGCTTGGCCAGATATCCATCCTTGGTCAGCCTCTCGGCCAGCTCATAGGCTCTCCTTGTTCTGGAAACATAAATAATGGTGGGACATTCCTTTTGTTGTATTAGGTTCCTCAGAGTACGGTACTTTTCTTCCTGACTTGCTTTTTCAATAACCTTGTATTTCAAGTTAGTCCGGGTGGCGCCGGAGCTGAAAATCTCCAAATCTATCGCCAGCTTATGCTTAAAGTACGCCTGAATATCTTCAATCACCTTTTGCTTGGCTGTGGCAGTAAAGCAGGATACCGGAATACCTTCGGCAAGGTTCTTCTTCTCCTGTATTGTTTTAATAAAATCACCAATATACAGATAATCCACGCGGAAATCCTGGCCCCATGCTGAAAAACAGTGGGCCTCATCAATGACAAAACGAACAATCTTTCTGCCCAGCAATAAATGTTCAATGGTTCTGGAACGTAAAGACTCCGGAGATATATACAAAATAGAAGCTGAGCCGTCCTCGACTCTTTCAAAAGACTTTGCCCGTTCAATGGGATCTAATAAACCATTGATTGTTACCGCATCCATAATCCCTGCTTTTTCCAGGTTGTCAACCTGATCTTTCATTAAAGACTGTAGTGGGGATATGACAACCGTGAGTCCTTTGACATTTTCCCCGCTCATTAAAGCAGGTACCTGGAAAGTAATCGACTTCCCGCCTCCGGTAGGAAAGACAGCCAAAAGAGATTTATTGTCAATGGCTGCTTTCACAGCGTCTTCCTGAAGCGGTTCTCCTCCAAAGGTTCTATAAGAATCAAATCCAAAAAACCATTTCAACCCCCGGCGTGCATCCAGGGTGCGCTCACAATAAGAACAGCCGCCAAGGCAGGGCCTGTTTCGCAAAAGATCCATTATCCGTTCCACTTCCGGATAATTCTTTAAAATCCAGGGTGGCGTAACGGAAAAACGATCCCTGACATTGATTACTGCGAGGGAATAAGCCAAGGCCACAGGATCTTCTTTAATAAATTCCCCAAGATCTGCATTTTCACAGATTTCTGAAGCAAAATGTTTTTTGATGAGCAGTACCGGTTCTTCTGCTGCTGTCCCGTAGTTTATATATTGGAAAAACGCCCGGAACTCTTTTTGATCCTGCAAAAGCGAAAAAAAGATCTGCTTTAATGGAACTTCTAAATTACGGAACGCAAACACTTCGTCTAAAAAGAGATCTTTGACTTTAATAGCATCATTTACAGGATTATTCAGTTCATCTGTCTGAAGCTTTTCATCTTTTACAAGGGCATGGTAAGGCTTCCGGGGAAACAGCAAGGCTGACAGATACAGTGTATCGATCACGTTTTCAGAAGCTATCCCAGGGTTCTCTAAAGCCTGCCGGATGTATTTCAAGTCATGCTTAATAATGTTATGGCCACATAAATAGTCGGTATCTTTAATGAAAGTGACAAAGTCAGCTATGGATTTGGAATGAAACACATGTCCGGCATTTTTGATTCCGCCAATATCCAATATGGTTCCTTTACGTGGTTGAACTTCCAGATCAATAAAGGCGATGGATTTCATTCCCTGATAGCTCCTTTGCACTAATATAATAAGATTCTTGAGAATTTATGTTCTGCATAACTGGATGTAAATCCTCTCTTCACAGAAATTCAAAAGACTACCTGCAAATATTCGCTGTCAATTATTATTTCGGTAATTGTACTATCATCTTCGTATGTCATTTTAATAAACAGCCAAATTCAGCATGGCAATAATAAAACAGATACTTTTTGTACCGTTTTCCGTTTTTCATGTATACTTTTTAAAGATAATGGGTTATAATAGCTACTGGAGGGATGGAAATGGGAAAAATGGTTATAAGAATACTGAGAGCCGAAATCAATAATTTTCAAAATGTAGAACATGGAGCTCTGAGATTTGCTTGCAATCTTAAAGATGACATTTTTGAATCATCCTCTGATATTTTAGGAATTTATGGGCAGAATGGTTCTGGCAAAACAACCTTTATTCATGCACTCAGCGTACTGGATGCACTTCTTTCCGGAAGAAAACTGCCAAAAGAAACCGTAAATTTTATTACCAAAGATAAAGATACTTCTCATTTTTCGTTTGAATTTGGTCTGAATGATGTAAAAAACTTCTATAGAGTGATTTATGATTTCAGTATAACTAAAAGAGAGAGAGATACATGGGAAGAAGATGATGAAGCTAACACCATTAATCCTGTTATAGTTTCATATGAAAAAATTCGATATTCTTACTTAGAAAATGGCATTTGGAGTAAACTTCGTACCCTTATTGATTGCAACCTAATTGAGGAAAAGGTTTTTAGACCGGATGCAAGATTGCAAGACTTAACGGGTGGAAGTTCAAAGATAGTTGACGAATTGCGAGTTGCTAAAAAGCTTGCTATCAAACAATCAACATCCTTTGTTTTTTCAAAAGAAACTCAAAAACAGATTGTACAAAATTGTACCGTTCAGTCGTATAAACAGATTCTTCGTGCTCTTTACCTTTTCGGACGTTTCGACTTGTATATCATCGGAAATAGAGATTCTGGTTTAATTTCCTTGAACATGGCAATACCTTTTAGTTTTAGGATGGAAAGAGACAACTCTCTTTCCATGGGCAGTATTTTTATTCGCCTTGATAAACCATCAGTTATACCTGAAGAAATTTATATTCTTGTTGGTAAAGTAATTGAGGTAATGAATACTGTTTTATGTGAAATAATACCTGGCTTACAGGTCGGACTGCTCAACATGGGCAAACAAATCATGCAGGATGGAACAGAAGGCATAAGTGTTGAAATGGTTTCCATAAGAAATGAACGTAAAATTCCGTTACGATATGAGTCCGAAGGCATAAAGAAAATAATTTCTATTCTGCATATGTTAATTGCGATGCATAATAATCCATCAATGACTTTAGCAATTGATGAGCTTGATTCAGGAATATTTGAATATTTGTTAGGTGAACTCTTAAAAGTAGTGAGAGATTCTGGAAAAGGGCAACTTATTTTTACTTCCCACAATTTAAGACCTTTAGAAATGCTTCATAAAAGCTCTATTCTTTTCACTACTACTAATCCAAACAATCGCTACATTCGATTAACTAATGTAAAAACTAATAACAATTTGAGAGATTTATATTACCATGATCTCATTCTTGGGGGCCAAAAAGAGAGCATTTATGAGGCAACCAATAGTTTCGCCATTGCCCGTGCCTTAAGAATGGCAGGTGCAAACATTGAAAAATAAGAAAATCCTTCTTTTCATAGTGGAAGGTATTACAGATCAAACCTGTCTCGGTTTTGTATTAAGCAAAATTTTGAATAGTAATAAAGTAGAATTTGCACTTATCTATGGCGACATTACCAGTAAAACCGGCATTGATTCAAACAATATTGCTACAGAGATAGGGGAAATTGTAAAACAATTTAGCGGGAAGATATTTAAGGCTAGCGACTTTATTGAAATTGTACATTTAGTTGACATGGATGGAGCCTATATTAAATTTCAAATTTTTGTTGATAATGTTGAAGCAATACTACATAGAAACAAGCAAAAATCAGATAAATTCGTTTGTGCAGAACATTTTGAAAATAGCTATGGCTGCTCACCCAAACGATTTTTAGATTTTTTAAACACCCCGGAAATTGCAGTTCAAAAACGAGCGATTAGGGCGATAAACCCCTAATCATTCGTATTTATTTTACAGCAACATCGTAACAACAAAGCCGCCGTTAAGATAATAGGTGCTCTTGTAATACTCTTTTGGTGGAGGTGAGGGGAATCAGTGAGGAAAAATTGAACAATACACAGCTAACATACACAGCAGGTGCTCTGGATCAGGATACTTTTCTGCGGGACATACTATCCGTTAAACTTTTATTGTCCCATTCTCTGGTAGTACGGCTTAAGCAACAGAGCAAAATAAAGGTGAACGGGTATCCGTCCTATACCAACTACCGCATCAACGCGGGGGATATTATCACCATTGATATAAATTTCACCGAGGAGAGCAAAATTATACCGGAGTCGATTCCTCTGGACATAGTTTACGAAGACATGGACTTCCTGGTGGTGAATAAGCCCGCGGGTATGTCCACTCACCCATCCCGCCCAGGAGGTACCGGTACCCTGGCTAACGCGGTAACTTATTACTGGCAGAGGTCGGGAAGAAGCACTCTTTTTCGCCCGATAAACCGCCTGGATAAAGATACTTCAGGGTTGATCCTGATAGGGAATAGCCAGTTTGCACACCAGGGCATATTCAACCAGGTAAAGGGCCGCATCATTGAGCGGAGGTATATTGCTTTGGTAGAGGGAACAATGGCAAAAGACAGCGGTCGTATCGACCAACCAATCGCCCGGGAAGATGATAAAGGTCGCCGGAGAATAGTCCGTTCAGATGGTTATCCGGCAGTCACCCATTATAAGGTACTTGATATATATCCGGGGTACACCCTGCTATCATTAAGACTGGAGACCGGTCGCACCCACCAGATAAGGGTGCATCTGAGCTCTCTTGGCCATCCGGTATGCGGTGACCTCCTGTACGGGTATGATTCACCATTAATAAATCGACAAGCTCTACATGCCAACAAGCTACGCTTCACCCACCCCCGCAGCGGAAAAGAAGTAATTCTGGATGTTCCATTGGCGGCGGACATCCAGGCCGCTGTTGACAAGTTAAGCCAGCTCTGTTAAATGACCTCTTCTAAAATCATACAGTACTATTTCAGTTATTTTTTGGGGCTCTGATAATTTCAATTAATTTTACAATTCCCCAAGCTAAGATTGCATACACAATCATGCCAATAACTGTAGCAAGTTCTAAAACTGCCTGAGTCATATTCCCTCTCGTTACACCTGGCCTGAAAATATTGATAAATGGGGCTAAAAACACCTGTGATACTGAATATATAAATGCTACAAATCCACTCCAGGGATTGGCTCCTAAAAGTTTGAATATAAGACGAAAGGCAAACAAGACTTCCAGAACGCCTAAAATATAATAAACTATTTTTTTAGCTTTGATATTTCCTTTCACTGTTTTAACGACATCTTGTTCCATTTACCATCCCTCACTTAACTTTATTCCGTATTATCTTTCCTTTATTAACGTCACATAATACACCTGTAAGTCCTCAGTAAAGGCTAAATAAAAAATTAATTACACCAACAATATTTGAAAATCGGAACTAGGTGGGAGACCGGTTTATCAATGGTGAAGCCCTTATCCCTATATTGGATAGGCCAATAAATGACAGCTACAGTTATCTTGCGGAGAAATATGGTATCTTCTTACAACCTTTAAGCAACATTAAAAGTATTACTTTTTACTCGGAAAACAAAGTGGCTACCTTGAGTGGTTATTTAGGTTTTCTTAACTCAAGGGGAAGACATTCTCAATCTTTTGAAAACCAACTTTCAAAACAAGTCAAATCAGATATCATCTTTAACTCAAATGTTACATATGAACAATTATTAAAAGATTTTACCCATGTAATATTGGCCACAGGTGACGCTGCTTATGCCTCCAAAATCCAGGACTTTAAAGTAGACTTAACAGTGACACTCAAAGGCGCTACTGTGGAAGGTAAATTCGACCGTTTTAGCGCGGCAATTTGGTTGGACAATAACCTTGCCCCGAAAGGATACGGGTATTTAATGCCCTTTTCAGAACGGGAAGCTTCAATCACTATTGGTTATCCAGATTATCCCGAGAACCGGTCAAAAGACATTAACGCTATTTGGGGTAACTTTTATGATAGAGTATGTACTAACTTAAATCAAAACCTTAAGGTCACCGACAACTTTGAAATTACCAGGTACATAATTGGTCAATGTCAATCCCCGCGTTTAGGAAACACCTTTTTCGTGGGCAATTGTTTCGGTGCCATTATGCCAGCCTTTGGGTTTGGGCAGTTGCCTGCAATGTTGACAGGGGTCTATGCGGCTTTTGACTTGGTTTGTAAAGGGAATTACGCTGAGCTGGTCAAACATTTACAAGAAAGCTATAATAATTCGCTGGTTATTCGTCGCTCCATGGAACAATTAGATAACCGCAAGTTAGATATATTGGTCTCCCTCTTTAATACAAAATTAGCTAACTATATATTTAATAATCAAAAGATAAACCCGTTTAAAACGGCAAGTTATCTCTTAAAACCACAAGTTAAAATCAGAGCCGCACTGAATAAAAACTCCAGAATGGTACGTAAGAGGATTAATTCACCCCCGTCGAACCCCTCCTCAAAGAAAAACAAAAACTCAGGCTAAGTTAACCTGAGTTAATTTATATATTTGGTGGAGGTGAGGGGAATCGAACCCCTGTCCAGAAGAGAACCCACATAAGCTTCTCCGAGCGCAGTCAGGTAATTTAAATTTCGCTCACTGACCGCCTACCGACAAGCTGTCAGGTCACTATCTCGATAAATCTCGCCTCACCCCTCCGAGAATTGAGGATTGGCCAGCTCTGTTAAATGACCTCATCTACCTCACACAGAGCACAGAAGTAGAGAGGTTGGGCAGCAATTAAGCTGCTAAAGCGTAATCGTTATTAGCGTTTAAATGTTTTCCACCGTGTTAACGGGCTTGTGGGACCCCGGCTCGCTGCCTATGCTTATTCTTCCCCCGTCGAAACCAGTACACCCCCATGACGGATGTTTTCAAACATCCTTTATAAAAAACTCATTACTACCTTACAAGGATTTCATTACTACCCCAAATTATCGCTAAACGGGAATGAGTTAACTCCAATTCCCCTAGCAGCCCTAGTACTTCTGCCGCTCCCGGAACGCCTTTTCCATTTCCCGCTTAGCATCACGGGCGGCCATATCGTCACGCTTATCATACAGCTTCTTGCCTTTAGCCAGGGCCAGCTGCACCTTGGCCTTCCCATTTTTGAAATACATCTTTAACGGAACCAGCGTCAGTCCTTTCTCCTGGACGCTGCCAATCAGCTTGCGAATCTCATGCTTATGCATTAGCAGCTTCCGCGTCCGCAGCGGTTCATGGTTAAACCTGTTACCCTGCTCATATGGGCTGATATGGGCATTATACAAAAATATCTCCCCATTATCAACCCGGGCAAAGCTGTCTTTGAGGTTGGCCCGCCCTGCCCTGAGGGACTTGACTTCAGTACCGGCTAATACAATTCCGGCCTCATAGGTCTCCTCTATGTGAAAATCATGGCGGGCTTTGCGGTTATCAGTTATTATTTTGACATTTTCGGCCATCACTGCCACCTCAATATAAGTCAATCGTGATAAAGCAACCCTCTTGGACAGAGCAGCTATTGCCACAGCAAGAGGGTAAAGGTTGCCTTAACTGTTTGCTTTTACGTGTAACGCGTTCTTGCGTATAACGCATATATCATTATAACATATTAAACTTCACTGTCAAGGGATATCCGCCCACTGTCACTGGGTCAGCTTCTCTGCCAGTTCAAAGTCTAGCTGTCTCTCATCCACATTAACTTTTTCCAGCCTCACCCGCACGGGATCTCCTATACGAAACTGCTTGCCTGTATGAACACCCGTAAGAGCCAGCCTGGTCTCATCATATTCATAAAAATCATTGACAAGGTTAGTCACATGGACCAGACCCTCCACCAGATTATCCAGCTCAACGAAGAAGCCAAAAGAAGTGACACTGGAAATTGCAGCATCAAACTCCTCTCCCACCTTATCTTTCATAAACTCAACCTTTTTCAGATCAACGCTTTCCCGCTCAGCTTCGGTGGCAATCCGCTCCCTCTCTGAGGATTGGATAGCCGCATCGGCCACGAAAGAAGCCAGCTTGGTTTTTCTCTTTTCAGTAAGCCTGCCCTTTGCCAGGTTTTCCTTAATAATCCGGTGAATCACCAGGTCCGGATAACGTCTGATTGGTGACGTAAAGTGGGAGTAATACTCGGCCGCCAGCCCAAAATGCCCAACATTCTCATCACTGTACTTGGCAAGCTTCATAGTCCTTAGCATTACTGTACCGATAACCCGTTCCTCAGGCCTGCCCTGCACCTTGTTAAGTACTTCCTGAAAGGCGCCGGAATGAATTTTGTTAAACCCCTTTATGCTAAGGCCAAAGGTAAATAAAAACCGGTTCAGATTGGACAGCTTCTCTCCGTCAGGTGTTTCATGAATGCGGTATACAAAAGGCACCTTGGCATTGTAAAAATGTTCCGCCACAGTTTCATTGGTGATCAGCATGAACTCTTCAATAATCTGGTCAGCTACAGACCGGTCATATTTGTTTATTTCCACCGGACGGCCCATATTGTCCAGCTTGACTTTAACCTCCGGGAAGTCAAAATCAATAGTACCCCTGCGAAGCCTGCGCGCCCTCAGAATAAGGCACAGTTTTTCCATTTCTGTAAACATCTCAACGAGATAATCATATTTCCTGATTAATTCTGCATCTCTGTCAACCACAATCTTTTTGACGTCCCCATAGGTCATCCGCTCATTAATATTAATTACTGATTCGGTAATTTCATGATTAAGTACCCTGCCCTGGCTGTCTATTTCCATAAATACGGTCATGGCAAGCCTGTCAACCCTTGGATTAAGACTGCATATGCCGTTGGATAGTTCCGTCGGCAGCATAGGTATGACCCTGTCAACCAGATAGACACTGGTTCCCCTTTTATATGCTTCCCTATCCAGGGCGCTCCCCGGAATGACATAAGCCCCCACATCAGCAATGTGTACGCCTAGCCAAAAATTGCTATTTGGCAGTACCTCAAGAGAAACAGCATCATCCAGGTCTTTGGCATCAGCCCCATCGATAGTTACCATCTGCAAATCTCTTAAATTACGTCTGCCGCGTGTCTGCTCCTCTGTTACCTGCATAGAAAGCTTCCCGACTTCATTCAGGACAGGCTTGGGAAACTGTTGGGGAAGACCATACTTCCAGACAATTGACTCAATATCTGTACCAGGGTCGCCTTTATGCCCGATAATCCCAATAATTTTCCCCTCTGGATTCCTGCGCTTTTCCGGCCACTTTGTCACTTCCACAACAACCTTATCACCGGTGACCGCGCCTTGCTCGTGCCCATTGGCAATAAATACATCCATACTTAACCTTTTTTCATCAGTTGTTACAAAACCATACCTTTTACCCTTTTCAAAGGTCCCCACAACCTGTGTGTTGGCTCTCTCAAGAATCCTGATTATTTCGCCTTCCTGCCTGGGCCCTTCCCAATTATGTCCCAGCAGCCGGGCCACAACCCGGTCATTATGCATGGCGCTGTTCATATTTTCAGCGCTGATGTATACGTCCGGTACTCCAGGTGTATCCTGTAGCACGAAGCCGAACCCATTCTGATGCCCCTGGAGTTTCCCTACCGCGAGGTTCATCTTTTCCGGAACACCGTATTTCATTTTGCGGGTACAAATTACCTTGCCTTGCTTCTCCATCTCCATAAGGGACTTCATAAATTCATCCATATCACGGAATTCCATGGCCCTGTACAGTTCATCTGCGGCCAGCGGACGGTAAGCCGCCTCTCTCATAAAATTAAGAATCCGCTGTTTCATTTCCTCTGAAACGTCTTTCAAACTATCTGACTCCTCATCAAATTCCGCCAATTCCGGTTTTCCCTCTATTGTCGCAATTCGTTCTTTTGTCGCTATTCGTTCTTTCATTTTAGTCACCTGCCTTTTCTTTATTCGCAATCCTTCCCTCACTACTTTCATTTAACCATATTTTATCCAATTGTACATGTTTACAAACAGCAAGCCGAAGTTCAGTAAACTCCGGCTGTCTGCCAAGGTAAACTCCACCCAACTATGCTGCCAATTGGGAGCTTTATGTACTTTGGTAAGCTTTAGAGCCCCAATTCCCCGCTGCTATCCTGCATGGCCTGAAGCGAAATACTCAGGAACTCCTCCAATTCCATCCCCAACTCCGCACAGCATGCTATTTGCTCCCGATTTGCCCCCCTGGCAAAAGACTTTTCGTTGAACCGATTTACCAAAAAGGGGACATCAACTGCTGCCAGCTTCTTCTGAGGCCTGATTAAAGCCCCGGCAACTATCAGTCCGGTAACCGGGTCAGTTGCATACAGAGCCTTATCCATCAAACTCTCCCTGGGCAGGCCGTGGGCGCTGTTATGCACTTTAACCGCATATACAATATCTTCCGGCAGCCCCAGCTTTAGCAGCATTTCGGCACCGACCTTGCTGTGGCGCAGCGGGTCGTCTTTGGTCTCATCATAATCAATATCGTGAAGCAGCCCCGCCAACCCCCACTTATCAGCATCTTCGCCAAAGTGACCGGCCAGCATCCGCATCACTGCTTCACATGCATACATATGCTTCAACAGGTTCTTATTCTTAACATGCTTTTTTAATTCAACCAAGGCCTCTTCTCTTTCCAAAACATTGTCCTCCTTTTACACTGACTCTTAGGGTTACCCTAACTCTTTAGAGCCCTTTTCAGGATTTTACCTGTACTTGTTTTCGGCAGGCCTGCCACAAATTCCACATCCTTGGGCAGCTTATAGTTTGCCAGCCTATCCTGGCAGAATTTTTTTATTTCCCGTTCAGAAGCAGTTTCACCTTCCCGGAGAGTGATAAATGCCTTTACCATCTCTCCCCGGAGTTCATCATTAACCCCGATTACCGCAGCCTCTGCAATCTTAGGGTGGCTGTAAAGAACCTCTTCAACTTCACGGGGGTATACATTTAATCCGCCGACAATAATCAGGTCCTTTTTCCTGTCAACAATAAAAATATATCCTTCATCATCCATGTAACCGATGTCTCCGGTATACATCCAGCCATCCCGCAAGGCCTCTGCTGTAGCTTCCGGAAGGTTGTAATAACCTCTCATAACATTTCTGCCCTTAAAAAGCAGCTCGCCCGGCGTATTACGGGGAACGTCCCTACCGGTCTCATCAATAATTCTGCATTCCACTCCCGGCAGAACAATGCCGATAGAGCCAGGTTTGCGGACACCCCGCCATGGATTAACCGTACAAACAGGACTGCATTCAGACAGGCCATAACCCTCCAAAACCCTTATACTGTACTTGGTCTCTATTTTTTTCAAAACTTCAACCGGGAGCGCCGCTCCCCCTGAGTATGCCACGCGAATCTTTTTATAATCCTCCGGATTGACTTCCGGCACCTGCAGCAAGACACTGTACATAGTCGGCACTGCAGCGATAATGGTAATGTTCTCTTCTACAATTGTCCTCAGAAATGCCTGAGGAACAAAGCCCTCATGGATTATTATTTTCCCGCCGCACATAAGAGGAAGGGTCACACAGGTAGTCCAGGCAAAAGAGTGAAACATTGGCAATACACAGAGGGTAATATCATCTTCCGTGGAATCTGTGGCAATTCTGGTCTGGTCAGCATTAGCCACCAGACAGTCATGAGTCAGCATGGCGCCCTTGGGATTTCCTGTGGTTCCTGAGGTATAGAGAAACACAGCTATATCATCAACTGTTACTGTATAATCAAGGCTTAGGCTATCTTCTTCCTCTTCCAGAATCGCTTTCAGGGAAACAGTGCCTGCATAACTATTCTCCTGGTCAATGTCCTGAACAATCACATTATTAACTGTTTCCATTCTATCTCGGATTTGTGACACCAATGGCATAAACATGGGAGCGGTAATCAATGCTGCTGCATTAGAATCATTCATCTGGTAAACAACCTCTCCCCCCTTGAACATGACATTGAGAGGTACCACTGTAGCGCCCAGCTTTACTATCCCAAAATAGCATATCATAAAATAAGGACTGTTCAGCATCAGGAGCCCAACCTTGTCTCCCCTGCCAATGCCAAGTTTTTTAAGGCCATTGGCAGCCCTGTTAGTCTGAATCTCAAAGTCCTTATAAGTCCATTCCCTGTCCTTAAATTTGAAAGCAACGTTTTCCGGATAGTCCCGGCACCCCTTAACAAGAATATCTCCCAGTGTCATGCAACATCCTCCTTTTACTTTACAATTAATCAACTCAAGGGTATTATATCACAGACATTTAATTCCTGTCCCCATTTTCACTGGGCAAAGCCGATAGAATTCTATTCTGTAAAAGAATAAAGAGCCGGCATCTAAGACCCGCTCTGTATATCCCCATATGTGCGTGAATTTTTTGTTGGAGTTTCCTGCTAATCCACCAGACTTGTACTTAACAATAGTGATGTAAGCAAAAACCCTACAGCAAAACCGGTAGACAGTTTACTCAGGAAAGCATCCATACCCTTTTTCTTGCCAAAAAACGTTTCGGCACCACCGGCAATGGCTCCTGATAGACCAGCGCTCTTACCGGACTGCAGCAGTATGGTAGCTATAACTCCAATAGCAAGTGCAATATGGACTATGGAAATAAAAATTTTCACTATCGACACCTCCTGAAAACTAACATATAAATTTTAGCATATTTTGTCCCCCAAAGCAACAAAAAATACGCAAACAAAAAGGGTGCCGGACGCTCCGACACCCAACTCATCAATTATAGATTCTTAGAACAGGCCTCCGAAAACGTTGTATTGAGCTACAACAGGAGCCAGGATAAGGGAAATAGTACCCATAACCTTGATCAGCGGGTTCATAGCAGGACCTGCAGTGTCCTTGAAGGGGTCACCCACAGTATCACCAACAACGGCAGCCTTGTGAGCATCACTGCCTTTTCCACCGAGTTTTCCTGTTTCGATATACTTCTTGGCATTATCCCATGCGCCTCCGGCATTGGCCATAAACAGAGCCATCAGAACACCTGACGCCGTGCCGCCTGCCAGTACTGCACCGAGAGCAAGCGGGCCAAGAAGGAAGCCAACTACTACCGGAGTGCCAATAGCTACAAAACCGGGAGCAACCATCTGCTTGATAGCGGCACGTGTACTGATATCCACACAAGCTGCATAATCAGGCTTGCCTGTACCTTCCATAATCCCGGGGATTTCACGGAACTGGCGGCGCACTTCTTCAATCATTTCAAAAGCGGCTTTACCGACAGCTTCCATAGCGAAGGAAGCAACCAGGAAGGGCACGGTCGCCCCAAGGAATAAGCCTATGATAACAATCGGGTTAAGAATATCAATACCCGTTTCAGCCAGACCCGCAGACTCCGCATAAGCGGTAAACAAGGCCAGCGCTGTCAGGGCAGCGGAACCGATTGCAAAGCCTTTGGCAACAGCAGCAGTGGTGTTACCTACGGCATCAAGCTTATCAGTATTTCTCCGTACTTCAGGACCAAGCTCTGCCATTTCTGCAATACCACCGGCGTTGTCAGCAACAGGGCCGAACGAGTCAATAGCAACAACCATACCGGCTGTTGACAACATACCCATGGCAGCCATGGCAATACCGTAGATACCAAGACCTTCCAGGCCGGCTTCAGCGAAGAAGTATGAGACCCAAATGGCAACACAAATTACAAGAATAGGATAAACAGTTGACTTCAGGCCAACAGCCAAACCCTTAATCAGGTTTGTAGCAGCGCCGGTCTCAGATGCTTCCGCAATCTCCTGTGCCGGGCGCTTATGATAAGAGGTATAAAGCTCGGTAATATAACCGATAGCAACGTTTGTTAAAAGACCGGCAATAATACCAACAAAGATTCCTATCGCAAGATCTTCAAACATAACCTGGGCAAGGAAGAAACCTGCTACGGCAGTAATAATATTAGTACCCCAAAGGCCCATGTTAAGGGCTGTCTGCGGGTTGGAATCCTCACTGCTCATTCTAACAAATGTAGTGGCGATAATAGAAGCAATAATACCGATGGCACCAATCATCAGCGGGAATAAAATCCCCTGCATCGCCAGTCCGGCATCTTTAAGCACACTGCCTCCGATAACCATTGCTGCAATACTTGTGGCAGCATATGATTCGAAAAGGTCAGCGCCCATTCCTGCGGTATCACCAACGTTGTCACCAACGTTGTCAGCGATAACGGCAGGGTTCCGCGGGTCATCTTCCGGAATCCCGGCTTCAACTTTACCAACCAGGTCAGCTCCTACGTCGGCAGCCTTGGTGTAAATACCGCCGCCGATCCGGGCAAAGAGCGCAACAGCACTGGCGCCAAAGGCGAAGCTGTTAATAACTGCAGGAACTTTGAAAGCCAGGTACAGTCCGGAAACACCGGCCAGACCTAGACCGGCAACAGACAGACCCATAACGGCTCCGGCGCGGAAGGCAATGGTCAGCGCCTTACGGATACCGGTTCTGGCAGCATTTGTGGTTCTGGCATTTGATTTGGTTGTACTTACCATACCGGCATACCCGGCAAAAGCGGAAGCCACCGCACCAACCAGGAAGGATACCGGCAGGGCCAGTTTACCGGACAGTCCCTGCACCTGTGCAGCAGCTGCGGGATCACCATGAGTAAACAGTTCAACAGGAACAAAGAATAGTACAATAAAGATAATAACAACAATCGGCGCCAGAGTTTTGTACTGGCGGTTCAGGAATGCCATGGCGCCTTCAAAAATAGCGTCAGACAGTTCCTTCATCCTTGGGGTTCCCATGTCCTCCTTCAGCACGTTTCCCAGGAACAGAAACGCAACTATCAGGGAAATGATACCTGCTCCAAAAGACAGCCATGCCAAAGTAATATCAGGATTACTAAAACTCATTGGACACTCTCACTCTCCTCTTCCCAAATTTTTTGGTTTTCTTGGCGGGATCTCTCTCTCTATCACCCAACACCACAAAGGTTCCTGGTCAGCAACCGGAACCAGAATATGTAGTTCCATCACCCCCCAACCAGGTAACCCATGATGGTCAATTATACCATATGATGGACAAAAATACAATAATAATCAGGGGTAATATAGTGAAGATTCAAAACCTTTTGACATGTACAAGTCCGCTTTTTATTATTGTATGGAGACATACCGGCAATATGACAAATTCGCTCAAAAAGCCGGTTAATCCGAGCAAAAATTCATCTTAATCTTTGATATTATAGAACGCCTTCCTGCCGCCATAACCGGCAATGTCAGCCAGTTCTTCCTCAATTCTCAGGAGTTGGTTGTATTTGGCCACCCGGTCGGTCCTGGACGGCGCCCCTGTCTTGATCTGACCCGTATTGGCAGCAACTGCGATATCTGCAATAGTGGCATCCTCGGTCTCCCCGGAACGATGTGAAACAACCGCTGTATACCCGGCACGCTTGGCCATTTCAATAGCATCAAAGGTCTCGGTGAGAGTGCCTATCTGGTTTACTTTAACAAGAATTGAGTTGGCTGTACTTGTCTCAATCCCCCTTGCCAGGCGTTCAGTGTTGGTCACAAAAAGGTCGTCACCAACCAGCTGAACCTTTTTCCCCAACCGGGTGGTCAGCTTCTGCCAGCCTTCCCAGTCATCTTCAGAAAGCCCGTCTTCGATAGATATAATTGGATACTTGCCGGAAAGCTCCTCGTAAAAGTCAATCATTTCATCTGCTGTCTTGACCTTACCCTCTCCCTCAAGATGGTATTTTCCGTCCTTATACAGCTCTGTTGCCGCAACATCCAGGGCCAGCATGATATCTTCCCCAGGTTTGTACCCCGCCTTGGTAACCGCATCCATAATCACTTGAAGCGCCTCTTCATTAGACTTGAGGTTTGGCGCAAAACCGCCTTCATCTCCTACCGCCGTATTTAGCCCTTTGCTTTTAAGTACACTTCTCAGGTTGTGGAAAATCTCGGCACACATCCTCAGGGCTTCTGCAAAGTCAGGCGCTCCCACGGGCATAACCATAAACTCCTGAATATCAACATTATTGTCTGCATGCTTGCCACCATTGAGGATATTCATCATGGGGACCGGCAGCATCTTGGCATTAATGCCTCCCAGGTACTTATAAAGGGGCATTTCAAGACTTTTAGCTGCGGCTTTGGCAACCGCCATAGATACTCCCAGAATGGCATTAGCTCCCAAATTTCCTTTGTTTGGAGTTCCATCCAGGTCAATCATGGTCCGGTCAATCTCAACCTGATCCAGGGCATCCAGCCCGATAAGTTCGGGGGCGATAGCAGTATTCACATTTTCGACAGCCTTCAAGACTCCCTTGCCCAGATAGCGTTCCTTGTCGCCATCCCTGAGTTCAACCGCCTCGTATGCCCCGGTTGAAGCCCCTGACGGCACAGCTGCCCTGCCCATGGTGCCGTCTTCCAGAAATACTTCCACTTCCACTGTGGGGTTGCCGCGGGAGTCCAGAATTTCCCGGGCACAAACATCAGCAATAATCGTCATTCTCAAAACCTCCATTTCAATAGTGCCTGCTAACTGATTTCAATAGTGCCTGCTAACTGATTAACGGTTTTCCCGTCATTTCCGCGGGTTTCTCTATGCTAAGCAGCCGTAAAAGTGTCGGGGCCACATCCTCAAGCCTGCCCGCCTCCATCACAGCATTTGGACTGCCATTGTCAACATAAATTAGAGGAACCCTGTTTATGGTATGGGCCGTATGCGGCTGGTCTGAGTCCGCAGCACTCATTTGTTCTACGTTCCCGTGGTCTGCTGTAATAAGGACAATTCCGTTTTTCTTTTTTACTCTTTCAACTATTCTGGACATGCAGTCATCTATTACCTCAACTGCCTTTACTGCAGCATCCATAACACCTGTATGGCCAACCATATCGGGGTTGGCAAAATTAAGTATGATAACATCATGTTTGTCAGCGTCAATTTCTTTGAGGACCGCCTCAGTAACCTCATAAGCGCTCATTTCCGGCTTGAGGTCATAAGTCGGCACCTTGGGCGAAGGAATTAAAATCCTCTCTTCCCCCGGGTTTGGCGGCTCAACTCCACCGTTAAAAAAGAATGTAACATGAGCATACTTTTCGGTCTCCGCGATTCTGAGCTGCCTGATTCCTTTTTTGCCCAGGTATTCACCCAGTGTATTTTCCAGGACCTGAGGCTTAAAAGCAACCGGAGCATTTATTGTCTTGTCATACTGAGTCAAACACACATAATGCACCTTCGGGTAATCCTGTTTCCTTGCGAAGCCTGAAAAATCGTCGTCAACAAATGCCCGTGTAATCTCCCTGGCCCTATCGGGCCGAAAATTATAGAAGACAACCGAATCACCGTCTCTTATAGTGGCAACCGGTTCCCCAGTCTGCTTGATAATCACCACCGGAACTACGAATTCATCTGTTTCGCCTTTTTCATAAGACTGGGCAACTGCCCCCGATGGCAGGGTTGCCATTATACCCTCTCCATAAACCATCGCATAATATGCCTTCTCAACCCTTTCCCACCTCTTGTCCCTGTCCATGGCATAATAACGTCCCATTACAGTGGCAATGGCGCCCAGGCCGAGTTCGGCAAACTTATTTTGCAGGGCATCGATATACTCCCTGGCGTTTGCCGGGGGAACATCCCGTCCATCAAGAACGGCATGGACATAAACCCTCTGCAGCCCGTGCTGTTTTGCCAGTTCCAGAAGGGCATAAAGGTGTTTAATATGACTGTGAACCCCTCCGTCAGAAAGTAAGCCCACCAGATGCAGGGCATTGTCATTGTCCCTGACTCTATTGACAGCCTCCTGGAGCACCTCATTGGTAAAAAAGTCTCCTTCACGAATGGCCTTCGAAATGCGAGTAAAATCCTGGTATACTACCCGCCCGGCCCCTATATTCAGGTGTCCCACTTCGGAGTTGCCCATCTGTCCGTCAGGCAGCCCCACATCTTCACCGCTTGCTCCCAACAGAGTATGGGGATATGTATTGAGCAGCCCATCATAATAAGGAGTATTGGCATGTGTGACAGCATTTCCCTTTTCTTTCTCACTTATTCCCCATCCGTCCAAAATCATTAACATCAGTGGTTTCCCAACAGCCGGCACCATACCACCTCCTTCTTAGTCACAGCCTTCTTAGTCACTGTTTCCAATACCTGCAGCAGTCGTCTTTACTTCTGAAAGTTTACTATCGACGCAAAAACTTTTGCATCAAGGCTGGCTCCGCCAACCAATGCGCCGTCAATATCAGGCTGCTGCATCAGGCCGGATATGTTTTCCGGCTTAACACTGCCTCCATACAGGATGCGTACCCTATCGGCGGCATCTTTCCCATACATTCCGGTGAGTACCTGCCTGATAAATTGGATTACCTTTTGGGCATCCTCATCTGAAGCAGTTTTTCCGGTACCGATAGCCCAGACAGGCTCATAAGCAACAACCAGGCCTGCCGCCTGTTCCTTATCAAGTCCAGACAGACCGGTTTCAACCTGTTTGCGAATAACCTCTTCTGTTGTTCCTTTTTCCCGGTCCTCCAGTTTTTCCCCTACACAAACTATGGGTATAAGGTCAAACCTAAGTGCAGCCCGGAGCTTTTTGCTGACCGACTCATCTGTTTCTCCGAAATACTCCCGGCGTTCCGAATGACCGATGATAACATAACTGCAGCCCATATCCTGCAGCATTGCCGGAGACACCTCACCGGTAAAGGCTCCCTCTTCTTCCCAGTACATGTTCTGGGCGCCGAAAGAAATTTTAGACCCTGCACCGGCTTCTATCACCGCATCCAGCGCTATAAAGGGCGGACATACTACCACCTCTGTGTCTGTCACCTCGTCAGCCAGCATTCCCAATTCACTGACCAGTAAAATCGCCTCTTCAACGGTTTTATTCATTTTCCAGTTACCGGCCATGATAGGTTTACGCAAACCTGCCACCTCCTTAATCTCTGTTTACATAACTGCCACTTTTTCCAGGGCCTTGATCCCCGGCAGTTCCTTGCCTTCCAAAAACTCCAGTGATGCCCCGCCGCCTGTTGATATATGGCTGATTTTTTCAGCTACCCCCATCTTCCTGACTGCGGCAACCGAGTCCCCGCCGCCGACTATTGACGTGCCGGCAGATTCGCCGACTGCCTTGGCCACAGCTTCTGTGCCTCTGGCAAAGGACGCCATCTCAAAGACTCCCATAGGCCCGTTCCAGACAATGGTACCGGCCTCTCTTGCGGCACCAGCAAATATCCTGGCCGTCTCAGGTCCAATATCCACTGCAGCCCAATCACCCGGAACCCCGTCTTTGCTTACAACCTTGTGGGGTGAATCCGGTGAAACGCTTTCCGCCGCTACCAGGTCAACCGGAAGCAGCAGCTTAATATTTTTTGCTCCAGCCTTTTCTATGGTCTCCCTGGCCAGGGCAACCTTGTCTTCCTCTACCAGGGAATTCCCCATGTCATAGCCTTGGGCTTTCAAAAAGGTATTAGCCATACCCCCTCCGATTATCAGGGTGTCCACCTTATCAAGGAGATTCTCAATAACACCAATCTTGTCCGATACCTTTGCCCCTCCAATGATGGCAGTAAATGGCCTGACCGGATTCCGCACAGCCTGGCCCAGGTACTCCACTTCCTTTTCCATCAGGAAGCCCGCACCCGCAGGAAGCAGCCCTGCAATGCCTGCAGTTGAAGCATGAGCCCTGTGAGCTGTCCCAAAAGCGTCATTTACGAATATATCAGCCAACGCTGCCAGCTCCCTGACAAACTCAGGGTCATTTTTCTCCTCACCGGCATGAAACCTAAGATTCTCCAGAAGCACGACATCCCCGTTATTCATTTTGGCGACAGCCTTTTGCGGTTCTTCACCGATACAGTCCCGGGTAAAAACTACCTTTTGGCCCAGGATTTCTTCAAGTCTCTTGGCTGCAGGGGCCAGAGAATACTTCTCTGTTACCTGGCCCTTTGGCCGTCCCAGGTGAGAAGCCAGGATAACCTTGGCTCCATGCTCTGTAAGATATTTTATAGTAGGGACAGCAGCTCTTATCCTGGTATCGTCTGTGATAGCCCTGGCTTCATCGAGAGGTACGTTAAAGTCTACTCTGACAAATACTCTCTTCCCTTTTACATTCATTTCCCTGATGGTATTAACCTGCATAAAACATCCCGCCTCCCTGCTCCCGACTAAATTTTCCCAGCATAGCAACCCTTTTAAATCCTTTACAAACCTTTGCCGGTAATGAAACCAATAAGGTCTACTACCCTGTTGGAGTAACCCCATTCGTTATCATACCAGGACAGCACCTTCACCATATTACCCTCTATTACCATTGTAGAAAGGGCATCAACAATTGAAGAATGCGGGTTACCGTTAAAATCTTTGGATACCAAAGGCTCTTCACAATATTGAAGTATTCCTTTAAGTTCATTTTCGGATGCAGCTTTAAAAGCCGCATTAACTTCTTCTGCACTGGTTGGCTTGGCAACCTCGGCAACCAGATCTACACATGAAACATTGGGGGTTGGCACCCTGATGGCAAAGCCGTTCAGCTTACCTTTTAATTCCGGCAGGACCAGAGCCACTGCCTTGGCAGCTCCTGTGGTAGTAGGAATCATCGACATTCCGGCTGCCCTTGCCCTGCGGAGGTCTTTATGCGGAAGGTCCAGAATCTGCTGGTCATTTGTATAAGCATGGATAGTTGTCATCAAGCCCTTGACAATCCCAAATTTCTCGTGCAGAACCTTGGCAAAAGGTGCCAGGCAGTTGGTAGTACAGGAGGCATTCGAAATGATATGATGATTTGCCGGATCATACTTTTCATCATTAACACCCATCACTATGGTGATATCCTCTTCTTTTCCCGGTGCCGAAATTACAACTTTGGCAGCTCCTGCCTCAAGATGCTTGGCTGCATCGGCACGCTTGGTGAATCTCCCTGTTGATTCTACAACAACCTGAACCCCAAATTTCTTCCAGGGCAGCTGGGCAGGGTCTTTCTCAGCTGTAACCTTGATTTCCCTGCCATTGACAATAATCGCCCCATCCCCGGCTTTGACCTCGGCTTGAAATATCCCGTGTACTGAATCATATTTCAGCAGATGAGCAAGAGTTTTGGCATCTGTAAGGTCATTTACAGCAATGATATCAATTTCGGGGTTGTTAAATGCCGCTCGGAAAACCAGCCTCCCTATACGTCCAAATCCGTTAATCCCTACTTTTACACTCATATAATCTCCTCCTTTAATTTTAGCTTGTCTCCCGGAAATTTACTTTCCTTTATTTTTAAAGCTATTGCCCTTGCCATTTAATTGTTCCAGCATAGCCCTTCCGGCGCCTTCATCAGTTACCAGAACGGTTTCACTGCCGCTGGAAAAAACCGCCAGGATTGCCGCCGCCTTTTTACTGCCTCCGGCAACGCCAATCACATGGTCAATCCTTTTAAGGTCATGAATACGTATACCCAGGCTGTGTATTGTCCAAATTATGGTCCCGTTTCTGGCAAAGTAATGTCCAAAAGCCTCGCCAACCGCTCCTGATTCCAGCAGCCATTTAGTCTCTTCGGCAGAATCGTCCCGGCTGACCGAGATTTCCCTGGCATTACCGATGCCATGTACAAGGATGTTTGCAGATTTAATAGTTTTGATAATTTCCTTTATATGAGGATCTTTAATTAGTGAATTCATGGCATCTTCAGTAATATTGTCCGGAACATGCAACAGTCGGTACGAAGCCTTTAACCTTTTGGCAATTTTAGCTGCGATAGAATTAGCCTGTATCTCCACTTCCTCCCCTAAGCCTCCCCGGGCAGGAACGACCAACAGGTCTCTGGGACTGTATGATACCTGTACTGCATTGGCCACTTCTCCCACTGTGGTTCCACCTGTTACTGCAATGATACTGCCTTCTTCCATTACACTAAGCAAATGCCGCGCCGCTGCCCTCCCCAGTTCCTTTTTTACGAGTTCATCCTCATCGGAATCCCCAGGAACAACAACTACCTGCTTAAGGCCCAAGCTCTCCCTCAAGCTGGTTTCAATATTCACAAGCCCCCTCAGGTCTTTGATAAAGTCCGAAAGGTCGTGAATCAGCAGTTCACCGTTATCAGTAAGTTTTACACCTGACAGATCACCTTCCAGGAGGCCCTGGCGCTTAAGAAAATCGAGTTCGGAACGGACCATTCGCTCACCCAGCCTAAGGTCATTGGCCAAAACGCGCCTGCCCACGGGCTGAGAATGAGATACATGTCGCAGTATAGTATATCTTCTTTCGATAAGTTCTATTAATTCGGGAGCTATCTTTTGCTGCAGGGTTATAATATCTGTCATAGGTTCTCCAGCCTCCAGAAGTGGGCCATTTAATGTCCCGCTACATAATTATATGTCCCGGCAAACAAAAAAAGAAGATTATTTTTTGCCCAACCGGGAATATTATTCTACATTTTAATGCAAAATCCCTTTTGCCAGCCAAAAATTCTTCCATATTTTTCTTTGCCGCTGAATTCGGGTGTCAATATTATTATTTCAATATATTCCGGACCTATTCTATTTACGATACCTTCTCCTTTTGGATGTGGGCAGAATCCCAATTTCATCCCGGTATTTAGCCACGGTACGTCTGGAAATATTGACTCCCTTGGCCTGAAGATCTTCTGCAAGCTTCTGATCACTAAGAGGCTTATGCGAATCTTCTGCTTCCACCAGTTCCCTGATTATTTTTTTTACAGCCTCTGCAGAGGTTGATGTGCCGTGAACGTTGGAAACACCGCTGGAAAAGAAAAACTTCATTTCAAACAATCCCCGAGGTGTTTGCATGTACTTGCCGGCAGCAGCCCTGCTTACGGTTGATTCATGTACCCCCAGGGTTTCAGCTACATTTCTCAGGTTCATACTTTTCAGGTGCTTTATTCCCCTGTCAAAAAAGTCCTTCTGAAAATCAACTATGCAGCGGGAAACCTTATAAAGAGTCTCCCGGCGCTGTTCAATACTCTTCATCAGCCACACGGCAGAGTTAAGCTTATCCTCTATATACTTGCGGCTTTCCTGGTCCGCATTGCTTCCCTTGACAAATTTTTTATAGGCATTACTAACTGTAAGCCGCGGTGTGGACACGTCATTAACAAGGATAATATATTCATGCTCCACCTTTTCCACAACAACATCAGGAATGATGTACCGGGTACTGTCCGTAGGTGAAAATGTCCTCCCCGGCTTTGGCTCAAGCAATTTCAGAAGATCCATCGCCTCCTGCATCTCATACAGCTGAACACCCAGCCTTTTGGCGACCTTCATGATTTTTCCGGCGGCAACTTCCTGCAGGTAATCACAGATAATCTGTTTCAATAAATCGTTTTTAAGTTCAAGCTGTGTATACTGTATCAGCAGGCACTCCTTAAGGTCCCTGGCTCCTACCCCGGGAGGTTCCATACCTTGAATAATCTGCAGAACATTTTCTGCAGTATCTGAAGGAACATTGCACTTGACCGCAGTCTCATCTGTGGAACAGTGCAGATAACCGTTATCATCAATGTTTCCGATAAAGAATTCTCCCACTGATTTTTCTTCCGCATCCAAAGGAGCGAGAGCCAGTTGAAACATCAAATACTCCTGAAGGGTGGGAACTTCTGCGATAAAATTTTCATAACGCGGAGTTTCTTCCTGACGGTTAAGAGTACACTCATTCCGGTAGCTGGTACCATCATCAAAATACTGGTCCCAGTCAATATCCACTTTTTCCATTTCATCTTTAGAATCCTGTTCGCCGGGGGTCTCGGGTTCGATATCACCCGGGGAATCAGTGGAATCAGTCGTATCCGCAGCAGTTTCGGCAATTTCCAGCAGTGGGTTCTCCACTAGTTCATTTTCGATATATTCTGTAAGTTCAACGGTTGAAAACTGGAGAATTTTTATTGCCAGTCTTAGTTCAGGGGTCATCATAAGTTTTTGTGTTTGCTCCTGGTGGAGCCCGAACCCCATACGCATAAAAGCCACTCCCTAATTTAGTATAAGTATTGTTTCTGTGAATCCCCGTTGTTTTCCTGCTTTTACGATTAATATAATACTATGCAGGCAACATATGTCCTTATTCGGCTTTCATGCTTTCCCTAATCTTTTCCGCAATTCTTTGTACTCTTCTCATCCGGTGGTTCACCCCGGATTTGCCTATTTTGGGTTTCACCGTCTCCCCCAATTCCTTGAGACTGATATCGGGATAAGTGAGGCGGTTTTCAGCTATTATCCTGAGATTGTCAGGAAGCTTGGTCAGGCCTATGACTCTGTCAATCAGCCTGATATCCTCAACCTGCCTGACAGCGGCATTGACAGTTTTGTTCAGATTTGCCGTTTCACAATTCACCAGCCGGTTAACCTGATTTCTGACATCTTTATAAATCCTGACATTTTCGAAATTTAACAAGGCCCCGTGAGCGCCCATGAGGTTAAGCAGCTTGATGATATCTTCACTGCCCTTAAGATAAACCACATCCCAGTTCTTCCTTCTATTAATTCCTGCCGCCAGGTGATACCGTTTCAGAAGTTTACATAATTCCCGACTGAAGTCTTCATCATTGACCAGAATCTCAAGATGGTAATCCCCCTCAGGATCACTCACTGAACCACCGCCGAGGAAAATTCCGCGGAGATAAGACCTCCGGCAGCATTCCTTTTTTAACAGGTCAGGTTTAATGTCATCCAAAAGCCGGCCTAAGTCATTAATCATTCCAAGGGAGCGAAGCACTGTAGACACGTCATCCTGTGTCACCAGCCTGACCAAATAGACATTGTTTTTTTTCAGTTTGTTTTTCTTTTTAATAAGAATATCAGTATGGGCCCCATAGAGACTTTTTAAATAGGTAATCAATTTGCGGGCTACCGCAGCGCTTTCAGTTATCAAATGCAGAGAAATCCGGTGCCGGCCGCTAATTTGGATTAGGCCGTCCATCTTAACCAGAGCAGCTAGTTCAGCCGTCTGACAGCATGGTTTTTGAGCCATCACCCGGGCCAGTTCATTTTTGGTATCAGTGGAAAAAGACATTTTCCGCCCCTCCGATTTATTCATAACCTATAAATAATTATAGCACACTGTTACAACATGGGACAGGCAGGGCCCAACTGCAGAGTTTTCCACAGTCAGGCCCTAAATTATCCTCACTAATCAGTTTGGGGCGTCAAACGCTGAATTATTTCCCCGATTTCATCCAGGTACTCGGTTACGGGCCTGCCATTCCTAATGTTGTCTGCCAGTTCCCTTATCCTTGCAGTAGTGTCAGGATCAGATGAAACATAAGCTCTGACAATTCGCGAATCCGCCTCTGCCTTTTCAGCAACCCTGTTCTTAATTTTGCTGATCCCCTGTTCCTGTTGGTCCTTATCAATATCAAGCCCAATCAGAACCGCATTCCCAATCACCACGGAATAAGACCTCGCCACCCCGGGGACAGACTCGGCAATCCTATTAATATCTGCAGCTATATCCCTATCCTCGGCAGGACTTCTATCCGGAGCGGGTTTAACCTCCATTTCGGGAACCCTGTCAGGTGCATCCGGTTCAGGCGGAAGCGGTTTTCTCTGGACCGCGCAGCCGCCGAATACGATTAACACCAACATCAAAGTCAAGGCCAAAAACAATTTGCCTCTTATTTTTGCCAACTAGTCTCACCTCCTCCGTGTCAGTACTAGTCTGCCTCCGGAGGGGGTTTTTATGCTTTTAGCCGGCAATGAAGGGCGCCGGCTTTATTCGAAAAACCACACCGTTATGGAACAGTCCGTTTCCGGGTTGACGTCATAATAAAATTCTTTTATTATCCTTCCTATGAGGGCTGACATTTTTTCCATCAGCGCTTCTATGTTAGTATGAACCCACCTGGCCCGGTTAAATTTGACATCAAAATATCCCTGTCCGGCTCGACTTAGTTCTTTCTCATAAGGAAGCAGGTATCCTGATACTTTAACCAGCAGGTAATGGTTATGTAAAAAAACCTCGGTATTTGCGGGCCCTTTCCCGGTACGGGTTTTTATCTCCCCGGCAATCATTGAAGCTATTGAATTCTCCAGTGTTTGTTCCCCGTTTTTCATACCATTCTGCCCCTTTAAAAACTTATTAATAACTTATAATTTTGTGACACTATTTTCGACATTCCATGGTTTATCCCCTTTATGCTCAAATTTGCCGGTTTTGATTTCCAGAAAAAAGGCCCTATGATTTCACGGGGACTTCACCCGCAGAACCATTAGGCCTTCATATATACCTTAATATTCCTTACAGCAGAAGGGCCGCTTTTTCCTATACAGGTCGCTTTGCCCCGGTATCTGTTAAACAGATACCGCACCGGGGTTGATTACCTTCTCCAGGTCCAGGATGATTACCAGCCTGTCTTCCAGTTTGGCAATCCCGGTAATGTAGTCGTCATCTACATCTGATGTTACCATTGAAGAAGGTTCCTCAATACTGTCTCCTGATATCAGGAGTACCTCGGCAACTGCATCAACCACTATTCCTACTGTACTGTCATGCACCTCAACAACAACGATGCGTGTATTACGGTCATTTTCAGCCTCATAAAAACCAAATTTCTTTCTCAGGCAGAAAACAGGGATTACTGTTCCCCTAAGATTAATCACACCTTCGGTCAGATGCCCCGTCCCGGGCAATTGGGTTGTTTCCCGATAGGTGATTATCTCCTTAATTTTATTTATGTCCACTCCGAATACCTCTGCCCCCAGTTGAAACACTACATATTGCTGCTCATCATTAATTTTCCCGCCAGTACCTGTCCTTTGAATCGCCGTATCTGTCATCAATTCAACCTCCTGTTTATGCAGTTGGGGTGTTACTGCACCAACTGCGTCTATAACGTGAAATGGGCAACCATCTGCTGAAGTTCCTGAGCCATTTTGGCCAGTTGTTCAGAAGATGCCGAAATCTCTTCCACAGATGCGTTAAGCTCTTCTGTCGAAGCTGAGACTTCCTCTGCCGCTGCCGCACTTTCTTCTGAAACGGAGGCAATGTTTTGGATGGATGAATTCACCTGTTGCGCAGATGCAGCCATCTCCTCGGTCGCTGCCGTATTCTCTTCTGTTATTGCCGCAACATTATTAACTGTCTTGGCTACCTCCTGACTTCCTTTAAGAATATCATTGATGATGCCCATTATCTGGTTAACATGTTCACTGGAGGTTTTTACCCCTGCCATAATTTCCTCAAGAGCTTTTCCAGCCTCCTGAGCCAGGATTACTCCTTCTTCAACTTCCCTGGCCCCTATTTCCATAGATTCAACGGCTGCCGTAGTCCCTTTCTGTATCCCTGTAATAAGTTCTGCTATTTCCTTGGTGGCTTTACCTGACCTTTCTGCCAGCTTGCGCACCTCGTCTGCCACCACCGCAAAACCCTTCCCGTGTTCCCCCGCACGGGCTGCCTCTATGGCAGCATTTAAAGCCAGTAAGTTGGTCTGTTCCGCAATATCATCAATCACTTCTATTATCTCACCAATTTTTTGAGACTGTTCTCCCAGTTCCCTTATCTTCAGAGCGGTATCAGAAGATGCGTCTTTAACCTTGTGCATTCCCGCAACAGTTTTCTCAACTGATTCGCCGCCACTCTCGGCAACCGTCTTGCTTTGTTCCGCAACTTTCCTAACCGTTTCCATGCCCCCGGCCATTGTATCGATTTTTTGCACCATTCCATTTACCAGTTCGGTTGAGCTTAACACATTCTTGCTCTGTTCCTGGGCGCCTGAGGCAATCTGCTCAATAGCCTGTGATACCTGTTCAACCACCTTGACTGTTTCAGTAACACTCTTTGACTGCTCACCCGCTCCGGCAGCAATCTGTTCTATGGCCTTAACCACCTGCTCGGTTGCCCTGGTGGCCTCCTCCCCGTTGGAAGACAGTTCCTCACTGGTTGCCGCCACGGACTGGGAGGAAGAACTAATTTGATTAATCATATCTCTCAGGCTTTCCAGCATAGTGTTGAAGGCCATTGTCATCTGTCCGACCTCATCACTGGTAGTTGCCCGGACTTTCTCCACACTAAGGTCCCCGTCGGCAACCCTGGCAAGGGCAGCAGACAATGCCACAACAGGCCTGGATATGCTACGGCTGAGGTACAATCCGGTGCCGATACTTAGCAGTGCTGCCAAGACCGAGACTACTATGCTTATTATTTGGGTCCTTTCAGCCCGTTGGGCCTCAGCGAGAATTCCGTCCTGACTGGCTTGTTCATTGAGCTTAACAAATTCGTCTCCCAATGTCTCCAGTTCGGCAAATATCTTGCCCGCTTCATCTGTATACGGGGTTACTTCATTTTCACGACCGGAATCAATAAGGATTTTAACCTGTGCACAAATATCTTCATATCGTTTCTGCAAATCAACCATCTTGGCCAGTGTTTCGGCACCCTGCTTTGTAGTCATCTCTTTTTTGATATTTTCTTCTGCTAACCCTACCTTTTCCCCATATTCAATGAATTTATCATACCAAGTGCTGTTCTTGGTTATCATATATCCCCTGAAACTGTAACCCTGGCTCGTAATATAGTATCTCATCCTTTCGATATTGGAAGTAAGCTCCAATCGCTTATTAATAAGTGCGGTAAAGCTCTGCTGCCCGCTTTGCATGCCGCTGATACCCAGATATGCAACTACTGTCAGAAGAATTAGCGCCACCAGGTAACCGGCAAGAATCTTGTAGCTAATCTTTTTCATAAGATCGCCTCCTGTTTGTACAACTTAGTGTTAATGGTGAAAAATATTCCGGTAAAGTTGCCAAAATACGATTACACAGCACAATTCTGTCAACATCATGTGAGTTGAATAAGCCCTCCCCCCTTATATCTGATTTAAAAACAAAAACCCAACACTGAATGAAACCACCGTTCCTCTTTTGGAGGCCCACGGACGGCTAAACAGCATCAGGTCTTTTAATCCGGCTTATTTCCGGATTACTTTCACCCTCTATTTGATTTGGTATGACTTTAGACAGACAAGCAAAATATTATAATCACAAATCAAATATGTATATTATTTTATACATATTACGACATAGTTCGATATTTTCCTCCTTTTCAGGCATTATTTGTTAATAAATATTTAAAAAAGTAGCAATTTACCTTCATTTTCCTGCCGCAGGGACTCTTCCCGATAACCTAAAACAGATAACCACCCTAAGGCGGTTATCTGTTCAAAATATCGGAGATAGCGGCTTGATATATTTATGTATACTTAAACCGCGTCCGGTGCTAGACTCTAGTCAATATCAATACTAACGACTTTCTCCAGGTCAAGAACAATAACAAGTCTTTTGTCAATCTTAGCTATTCCGGTAATGAAATTTGCATCGAGTCCTGATGACAGCATGGCCGATGGCTCTTCTATCAAACTTCCGGGTATTGCCAACACCTCTGACACGCTATCCACTACTAACCCTACTGTATTATTATTTGCTTCCACCACTACAATTCGGGTATTTCCAGTCCTATCCTTTTGCGGAAAACCAAACTTTTTTCTTAGGTTAAAGATCGGGATAACATGACCTCTGAGGTTTATCACCCCTTCCACCAATTCACCGGCACCAGGTATATTAGTATATTCCTGGTAAATAATTATCTCCTTTACCCTGTTTATCTCCAAGCCAAAGACTTCCATACTCAGTCTGAACACAACATACTGTTTTCCTTCTGATGTATTGTACTCCATTACCTCACCTCCAAATCCTGCATATTACACTTTAAACTGGGCCACCATATCCTGAAGTTCCTGGGCCATTTTAGCCAGTTGTTCAGATGATGACGAAATCTCTTCCACAGAGGCATTAAGTTCCTCGGTAGAAGCGGATACTTCTTCGGAAGCGGCAGCACTTTCCTCGGAGACAGAAGCAATACTCTGCATTGCAGAATTTACCTGCTCTGCGGATGCAGCCATCTGTTCAGTTGCTGCTGTATTTTCTTCTGTTATTGCAGCGACATTGTTAACAACCTCTGAAACCTCCCGGCTGGAGGAGAGAATCTCCTTGATAAGGCTCATAATACGGTTTACCTGCTCATCTGCGGTTTCTACCCCGTCAACTATTTCTTTCAGGGAACTGCCGGCCTCTTCAGCAAGTGTAACCCCTTCCTCTACTTCCCGGGTACCTACCTGCATGGACTCTACCGCTACCTCAGTACCCTGCTGAATGCTGGTTATCAATTGAGCAATTTCCTTTGTAGCTTTACCTGACCTTTCAGCCAGTTTCCGCACTTCGTCGGCAACTACCGCAAACCCTTTTCCGTGTTCACCGGCCCTGGCAGCTTCAATAGCAGCATTCAAGGCCAGCAGGTTGGTCTGCTCGGCAATATCATCAATTACCTCGATAATTTCCCCTATCTTCTGGGACTGTTCACCTAACTCATTTATTCTTTGGGCAGTCTCAAAAACTGCTCCTTTTACCCCCAGCATACCTTTAACAGTTTTCTCCACAGCATGTCCCCCTGCAGAAGCCACTTCCCCGTTCTGCTTTGAGGAACTTTTTACCTTATCCATTCCCCGTGCCATCTGTTCAATTTTGTCGGTCATCTCATTAACCATAGACGTAGTATTAACCACACTTCTGCTCTGTTCCTGGGCGCCTGATGCTATCTGTTCGATAGCCTGAGATACCTGTTCCACAACCTTAACGGTATCAGTAACGCTTCTGGACTGTTCCCCTGCGCCCATAGCTATCTGCTCAATGGCCTTGGCAACCTGTTGAGTTGCCTTAGTAGCCTCCTCACCGTTGGAAGAAAGTTCCTCACTGGTAGCAGCAACAGATTCACTGGTGGTATTAATCCCCTGTATAAGTTCCCTGAGATTCCTGACCATTTTATTAAATGATTCTGCCAGGTCCCTGATTTCATCTCTGGATTTGACACGCAGTTCCTCTACAGTGAGATCCCCGTCAGCAAGTTTTAGGGCAACCCTGGCCATCTGGGTAACAGGTTTTGATATACTTCTGGCCATGAATACAGCCAGTAACAATCCCACCGCCAGGGCAATAAAAATGGTAATAATGCTGGTATTTCTTCCTATGTCATAAGCGCTTTTATTACTGGATACAAGTGCATCGGTTTCCTGCCTGTTTAATACGGCGAAGTCATCCAATACCTTGTTGCCGGCATCATACCTCGCCCTTGACTCACCCTCCAGAAGGGCCAGTGCCTCAGCGTTCCTACCGACAGTAACAAGTTCCATGAGGCGGGCATCAGTCTCCAGCATCTCCTTCCAGGTTGAATTGATATCAGCAAACACCTTTTTTCCATCTTCTGTTGTCACGAGACCTTCGATCTCAGAAATTTTTGCTTCAAAATCCTGAACACTTTTATCAATTTGCGTTTTATACCCCGCAGTGCTATTAACATCCCCGCGGTAAGCCGAGAAGGCGTATTGGACTATATAAATTCGGTAATCCGCGTTATAGCCGTTTAGCTCACCAACAATCCTGGTCTTGCGCATCCAGTTGTCACTTATTTCGGTGGCATTTCCGTTAATCTGGTCTGCCTGCATTATCCCCACTACCCCGATAAAAGCCGTTAAAAGCAATACAACCAGAAAACTGCCAACAAGTTTGGTACTGATTTTAAGTTTCACTAAGCCTTTTTTCTTCATTCTTCCAACCTCCCTGTAAATTAGTACAGCCTTTTCTGCAGAGTAATCCGTTACTCTGGAACGTCTGCTCACCTCCCGCCAAACTGATTTATACCTATCAAAAATAGCAAAAGACATCCATAGATACCATGCAGTCCGTTTTTCGGACCGATTGGAACCATAGATGTCAACTGAGAATTTCAGCCATTCAGGCTGCGCTTCCCAAAATATAAGCCTTTCCGCCAAGCAGTTATCCTCCAGGAGATGACTGCCTTAGACCCTTGGCTTTGTGCCCCTGCCTTTAGCAGGTTTACCTTTTTCAAGCATTTTATTTACTTTTAAAATGGTTCGTCCAGTATTAACACATTTATCGCGAAATTTGCCGGCACATCTATTTCATATAAATGCCTTATTATTTTACAGCCCAGTACATTCTCCACTCTTTGTTCCACTTCTTCTTTCATACATTCAAATACTGCCTGCCGGTATGCTTTAACAAGACCGGCCTTTTGTGGCTGCTGTCCTATCAGTTGGATTTCGGAAGCTCGCAGGAAACAAAAAAGTTCAATAACTACAACATCACCCGCAATACGCAACCTGACTTTCTCAGGACCCTTTCCAAACAGTTCCTTACAGATCTTTTTGGTTTCACTCAACAGTATATGTCGGGCATAAGTGCAGTCAGGTCGGTTTGACACCAGATCTCCTCCACGTCTTCCGGGGTGGCCGGCGCAGGCAACACCTTCTTAAAAAAAACAAAAGACATCCCTGTACCATACAGTATCGGTACCGGATGGTACTAACAGATGCCGGAACAAGAGATCCTACTCTCAATAGTAGGCGCTCCTACTTAATTATGACTCAAAGCTCGTGTTTGTTTTTTCGACAAAACGCGTCTAATTCCCTTCTTTTTTCAAAAAAAATGTCGTGTTTTAGTAATGTCTACATTCCTTTTACCTTCTGCTTTACCAGGAAAAAGCCCTGCAGCAGGGATTTCTCCTGACCCAGTCCTAACTTACCGACAAGGCCCATCACCGATTCTGCCAGTTTTACCGGGTCATGCCGCACCAAGTCACTCTCAAAAACCAGGTCCTCTTTAACAGGCTTTACTTTCATTTCTTCTATCTGCCGCAGGTCAGCCTTAACCGGCACCGCGCCGTCCCTTTGATATTTTCGCAGCAGCTTCCGGGGAATTTCCTGGACATTGACAATAGCATAATCAATCAATCCTGACCCGGCATGGCGGTGAATCGCCCTAATATGGTCCGCTGCCGTGTAACCTTCAGTTTCACCCGGCTGTGTCATAATATTGCAGGCATAAACCGTCACTGCCGGTGAAGCGGCTATTGCATCAGCCATGCCCCGTATCAAAAGGTTCGGGATAACACTGGTATACAGGCTTCCCGGACCCAGTATGATCAGGTCTGCATCTGCTATGGCCCGGAATGCTTCCGGGACAGGCTCACAGTCGCCAGGCTTAAGAAATACCCGTTTGATCTTTTTGCCTGTACGCGGAATCTTTGATTCACCCTCAATAATACTGCCATCCTCAAGTTCAGCACAGAGGCAGCAGTTCTTCAGGGTAGCAGGTAAAACCTGACCCCTGACAGCCAAGACCTTGCTCATCTCCCTCACTGCTGTCCCAAAATCACCCACAACCTGAGTCATCGCTGTCAGCAGCAGGTTCCCCATGCTGTGACCTGCCAGACCGTAACCATTGGAAAACCGGTGCTGAAACAGGTCTTCCATCAGGGTCTCCTTATCTGCCAGAGCAACCAAGCAATTCCTGATATCTCCCGGAGGAAGTATCCCAAATTCACCCCGGAGTTTCCCGGAGCTGCCTCCGTCATCAGCAACAGTAACAATAGCTGTAATATTGCTGGTATATTTTTTCAGGCCCCGCAGCAGCACCGACAGGCCGGTCCCTCCCCCGACTACAACGACCTTGGGACCCCGCTTAAGGTGATGCTTGCGGTAGATAAGACCGGCAACATCCTCTTCTCTCCCCGGGGCGAGCGCCTTTATTAATGAATTAAGGGTATTCCGTGTCCCTAAACACACCATAAAAGCTCCCACCGCAAGAAGGAGGAGCCCTGTTGCCAGGGGGGAGCCCTGGAGGACATGGTGCAATTTATTTGTCACCAGTATTATCCCGGCCCCAAAACAGACTGCCCCGGCAAAAGCCAGGAACATCCAACGCTTAATGCGCATACCGGGGTAAAGCCACTTCAATCTATCCATACATTACACCCCTGACGTGTTTTTCTCCAGGTCACGGTGTCTCTTGTTAACCAGGTAATTGTTGGTTTTCAGGGATTCAAACAGTTTATTGACAAGTGTAACCGAGCGGTGCTGCCCGCCGGTACAGCCAATTGCTATAACCAGGCTGGTTTTCCCTTCTTTGATGTAATGGGGAATCAGGAATTTAATCAGACCGGAAAATTTCTTCATAAAAGTCCTGCTGACAGGAGAATCGAGCACATAATCCTGAACTTCGCTGTCATTACCGCTCAGCGGTCTCAGTTCCTCAATGTAATGCGGGTTGGGCAGAAACCTGACATCAAAGACCAGGTCGGCATCCATCGGTATGCCATACTTATATCCGAAGGACATCACATTTATGTTCAGATTATGTTCCTCATTATCCCCTCCGTAAAGCAGGGTTATCTGTTCTTTAAGCTGTTTGTTGCTGAGATTGGAGGTATCTATCACTTTGCTGGCCTTGCCCTTCAATTCCTCAAGCTTCAGCCGCTCTTCCCTGATGCCTTCCAGGACCCTGCCGTGGATACCCAGGGGATGGCGTCTTCGTGATTCCTTAAACCTCCTTACCAGAGTCTCGTCAGATGCATCCAGGAATAGAATCTCGCACTTGATTCCCAGTGATTTAAGATTTTCCAGGGAATCATAAACAGCGTCAAAAAATCCCCCGCCTCTGATATCAACTACCAATGCTATCTTATTTATTTTGCCTTCTGATTGTGCACAAAGTTCGGCAAATTTGGGAATCAGGGTCGGGGGCAAGTTGTCCACACAGAAAAACCCAAGATCCTCCAGACACCATATAGCCTGGGTTTTCCCCGCTCCGGAGAGCCCAGTTACAATTACAAATTTGATATCATTCATTTCTCCACCCCATATTATCGGTTACTGACTATTTCGCCGTAAAAATCCTTTTTCCTTCATACAGCATTTAACACTCTTTCCCCTGAAACCGCGAACCTCTCCAAGACAGCGGCTCCCTCCTGCAATTCTCCAACTGACGCGGGAAAATGAGCATCACTGCAGACCACAAAATCAACCCCTGTTTTCACCGCCGCTCTCACTAGAACTTCCTTATCATAGTGGTGACCTGTATTAATTTCGATGGCAGTATCACAGGCGGCACAGGCTGCAGATAATTCGCTGATATCAACCGGCATTTTCAGGTTCGGATGACTGATAAAGTCAACGTCAAATCTGTACACCGCTTCCTTAAGGGCTTTAGTATTGCTTACCCGCGCCCTTTCCCGCCCCCCCCTGCTGATACCTGCCAATTGGTTAATTCCCACCACCGACCAGACTCCTTCCAGGGAAGCAGGCATTACATAGGGGTGCAGGCCCACTATCAGGATATCCAGCCGGTCCCGTACCTCTGAGGGAATATCTATGGATCCGTCACTGCCTGTAATATCCGCTTCTGCACCAACCTTTATGGTGAGTCCGGGATACCTTTCACTGATTGTCCTGACCTCATCAATGATTTCAAAATATGTTTCGCAGCATTTCACTCCAGTACCGATGTTGGCAGGCCCATGATCAGTTATGGCAAGCTCGCTGAGCCCTTTGGCCAGAGCTGCCTCAGCATTTTCCGGAATCGTACCTTTCCCGTCACTGTACTTGGAATGAGTATGCCAGTCTGCAAAAAATTCCATAAAAAACACCTCACTTAATCGGCCGGCATAAAAATTAATTTGCTGGCCCAAGTAAATATACGTGAGGTATTTTGTCCACTTTTCACTTATTAAATTATCATACTAAATTATACATTTTTTAGTATTATCCTGGAGTACCAGTTTTGCGGCCCCTACAAATCCGGCGTCATTACCCAGTTGAGCGGGAACTATTCGGACTATACTGCCTGCACAATCCAAGCAGTTTGCGCGGGCATTCCGGCAGAGGGGTTCAAACAACAGCTCCCCGGCTCTGGAAACACCACCCCCGATGACAATGGTGTCCGGGTTCAGTATGTTGATAATGTTACCCAGCCCGATTCCCAGGTAATATGCCGCCTTTTCGACTATATCCAGGGCCAGCCTGTCTCCGGCCTGGGCAGCCATAATGATATCTCTGGCCTCCAAGTTTTCTTCCTTGGAAAGTTCGGTTTTTACGCCCCTGTCCAGCGCTTCCCGGGCCATCCTGACCATGGCAGTTGCCGAAGTCAGGGTTTCCAGACAGCCCCTGCGGCCACAGCTGCACTGAGGCCCGGCGGGCTCAATAACGGCATGCCCCAGTTCCCCGGCAGCGCCGTTTGACCCTGTATAGAGACGCCCATCAAGGACAATGCCGCCACCTATGCCGGTCCCTATTGTCACCATGACCATATTTGCCGACCCCTGGCCGGCGCCGCGCCACTGTTCCCCCAGGGCAGCTACATTAGCGTCATTTTCCAGAAATACTGGCAGCCCGGTATACCTGCGAAGGTATTTTACCAGGGGAACATTTCTCCAGTAGAGGTTGGGGGCAAAAATGACCTCACCTGTGCTGCGTTCTGGCTGTCCGGGCACCCCGATACCCACACCGGCTACACTTTTACCGGTATCTCTCACCGCGGCCTCAAGTTCTGTTATCATCCCGGCAATTCTTCCGGCGACAGCTTCCGGCCCCGCATTGGCCAGAGTAGGAATCTCCCTTTTTTCGATAATCCCTCCATCCAGGTCAAGCAGGGCGCCTTTTATATTTGTACCCCCAAGGTCAATTCCAATCACAAATTTATCATTCAATGGGATCACCTTTATCAGTTTTCTTCCTGCCCAGGTAATGCAGCACTTTCTCCACAGAGGTATTCAACACCTGTTCCTCCCTGATACCTGCCGCCAGCACTGCCTCTACAGCATAGTCAAAACGGCCCACATCACCGGCAAAGTGAGCATCGCTCCCAATAACCATGGGCCCGCCATAGGCTGCAATCATGCGGGCTATATCGGAGCAGTTGCCGGAACTTCCCCTGCGGCTGCCACAGAAAGAACTGTTGTTGATTTCCAGGGGGATGCCTTTTTCGGCCGCTCTTCTGACTACTGCCTCATAATCCAAGGGGAATTCCGGATTTCCGGGATGGACAATGATATCTATCAGAGGGTTTTCCAGAGCATTGAACAGGGCCCTGGTGCAGTCCTCCATGACTGAAGAACCGAAACACCTGGCATGAAACCCTGCCAGGACGACGTCCAGCCGCTCAAGATAATACCTGTCCAGGTCAAGTTCTCCTTTTTCATTAATGATATTGGCCTCAACACCTTTAAGGATTTTGACCCCACATAATTCAGCAGGCAGTACCCGCAGGTTTCCAAAATGGTAATAATGAGGGCCTCCCGGCATGGCCGGTCCATGATCGGTAATTGCTGCCATCTCCAGGCCCTTGTCCCGCGCTGCAGCAGCTATTTCCCCAATAGTGCTGTAAGCGTGGCCGCTGGCGACAGAATGAATATGTAAGTCCGCTTTAAGTTCAAGTTTAATGGCAGTTCACCTCCCACATCAAGACTAACTTTCAGCCAGTTTTTGTTTCAGGTAGTCAATGTTCCTGACAGGTGTGGGGTCAATCCCGTACAGGGCTGCCAGATAAACACTGACATAATCGCCAATATAGGTCAGGGAAAACAGTCTGGACAATCGCCCTTCACCCTGAGACCGCACTTCAGTAATGCCGCTAACTACACCCTTGATTATTTCTTTGCTGATATCCATGCGTTTCTGAACCCGGGGATGGTCATCAGAGTCCCTGAGGAACACAATTTCCAGCTGTCCCAGCAGGGCGGTAGGTTCTTCGAAACCCACGATCTCATTATGGTTAAGTTCGGGGAAAATATTCCAGTAGGCCGGCGCCTTCCCATTTTCATTAACCTGGCCCTTCCACCTCATGGCAACTACCTCTGTACTGCCCCCAGCCCCCCAAATCACTGGTATTTTCCCGTAAAACCTGGCTGCAATCTGTTTGGCAGTGTTCTGCTCAACCGGGGCTTCAGGCTGCACCTGCTCTCTGAGAGACCTCAGCGTCCGCGTCAATTCTTCCACTTCAACTGCCAGGCCGCTGATCAGGCCCAGCTTTTCCAGCACTGCCAGGGTGGGAATCAAAAGGTAGCCGGTCGCCGCCCGGGGCGATATCCCAGCAGGCACAACTATCACCGGGTAACCGTCACTCTCAGCCAGCTGCCGCAGTTTCCCTCCATTAGTAAGGGCTACTATCCTGGCGCCTTTCTCCTTGGCCTGGGCATATGCGCTGAGGGTTTCCTCGGTATTCCCGGAATAACTTACGGCAAACAGCAAGGTTTTGCTGTTAACAAATGCGGGCAGGGTATAGTCGCGGTTAACAATTACCGGTATGCCGGCCTGATCAGTCACATAAAGGCGCAGGAAATCACCACCGATAGCCGAGCCTCCCAGCCCGGTGACAACTATGTTGGAAACAGAGCCATATTCTGAAGGCATCTCCGTCTTCCTCCCTATTTCCAGGGCTTCCTCACACTGTTCCGGCATCTTCCACAGGGCATCCAGCATTCCACCGGGGTCATTGGCTTTAATCTGTTCCAGCCTGTTCAGGTCATTCAGGTTGTTCATAAAATTCGTCCCCCTTCATTCGGTAACTTCATCAATATATCCTCAACATAAGCACGCAGCACCTCAGCAACACTCCATGCCTGGGAAAAACAGCCCCTGGGGTGATGCGGCGGGTCGCCGTCAAACACTTCTGATATCGTGCCAACCCCATGTTCCCTAAGGTGTGCCTTAAAGGGCACAATAAACCGTTCTGCAATCACCTTGCTCTCGGGTGAATAATCATGAACCTTTCGGAAGGCAGTTATAAATGGGCCGGCCAGCCAGCCCCATCCCGTTCCCCGGTGATACGCCGAATCCCTCTGGACGACATCACCCTGGTATTTTCCATGGTACTCGCCATCAGCAGCTGACAGACTCCTCAAGCCATAGGAGAAATACAGCTCGCGCCATACAGTGTTCACCACATGAACCTGTTTCCCGTGGTCCAGCGGCGAAAAAGGCAGGGAAACCGCAAAAATCTGATTGGGCCGGATTGACTCATCTTTATTGCTGCCGGTAATCACATCATAAAGACACTTTTTCTCCGGATTCCAGAACCGGTTTACAAAACTGTTCCTCACCCTGGCAGCCAATGAGTCAAAATCGACATCGTTATCACGATATTCACCGGCCAGACGAAGTAGTACTTCAAGGGCGTTATACCAAAGGGCATTAATCTCAACCGGTTTCCCGTGTCTTGGGGTCACTACCCAGTCACCAACCTTGGCATCCATCCAGGTTAGCTGAATACCATGCTCCCCGGCATAAATCAGGCCGTCATCATCCATACCAATATTAAAGGCCATACCCTGGCGGTAATTTATGATTATTTCCTTGAGTACCGGGTAAATCTCTTTTTTTATAAACTCATGATCACCTGTATATTGGAGGTACTTGTAAACAGAGTTAAAAAACCAAAGTGAAGCATCAACCGTATTGTATAGCGGCTCTCCCCCCTGATCAGGAAACATATTGGGAATCAGGCCATCTGCGCAGTATTTGGCAAAGGTCTGCAGGATCTCCCTGGCCTCGGCAAACCTGCGGGTCACCAGGGTCAGTCCCGGTAGAGCTATCATTGTATCCCGGCCCCAGTCGGTGAACCACGGGTATCCGGCGATAACTGTCCCGGCCCCGGTTGACTCCCTCCGGACAATAAATGTATCTGCAGCCAGGACCAGCCGGTTAACGAACTCCTCCTGAAATCCCAGCTCTTCAACAATTCCGGCCAGGCGGCGTTCGGCGCTCACCTGTTCCAGCAGTGGATTGGTAATACCTCTTTCTCCTGCCACGGAGGCGATGATGCTGAAGGATTCCCCGTCAGATACCGCCGTTTCAAAACTACCCGGCATAAAATGGTCTTCCCAGGGATCAAGGCCTCTGTCCTCCTCCTGGGCATAAAACATCCCTTCAAACCAATACCCGGAACCTCTGTTATATACAGCCCGGTCCGAATACAGATGCAGCTTCGGCGCTTCCGGATATGCCTCAATGACCACAGACCTCTGCTCTGTTTCCTGGCTGAAGGGCCAGTCATTTTTCCTTATGGTATGGTGGTAATGCCTGCAGTTTACCAAAGGAGTCACCCTTACCCTTACCGGGTTAGCGCTGCCGGAATAGACAGTATACCTGACAATGGTAATATTGGCCTCGCGAATCATAAAGACGGTTTTTTCCAGGATGACATTTTTGAATGCATAAGTATATGTCGGAAAAGGCCGCAGTTCAAAACTTTGCAGGTAAGTATACCCTTTGGGGTAAATACCTGTTCCCGTATGGTTACAGCCCAACAGATAAGTCTCGCCCTCAATCTCCACTTCTTCCTCAAGCTTAGCCAACAGCAGGGTCCGCTCCACAGGAGGCTTCAGTGATGCAAAAAGCAGCCCATGATATTTGCTGGTATTCGCACCAATCACAGTTGATGAGGCAAACCCCCCCAAACCGTTGGCAGCCAGCCACTGCCTGCCGGCATTATGTTCATACTCCCCCAGTTCATTACGGCCAAAAATCATCTTTCATCCTCCAATCAGAGTCAAAACCTGACCAGTGTTAATTTACCAGGCTAAATGCGAAGTCTGCCCGGCTTCGGCAAACATGTTCACCAGAAGTAAGAACATCGCATGGGACCATGCCAGAGGCACAACCCAGGCAGTCTGTCCCGTATTGCGGTCCACCTGTTCCGGAAGGAAACCAAGTGATGTTTGGTGTTCCAGAGCCCAACGGGCAAATCCGGCTGCTTTTTCCCAGTTCCCCCTGGATGCGTAATACATCCCCAGCCAGAGGGTCGTCAATACCCAGGGGTTCCCCCCGATATAACAATCCGCAGCATATCTTCGGATTCCGCCAATATCCGGGACAGCCAGGGCCGCCTCCAGGTGTTCCGCTGTTTTAATCATCTTGTCATCTTCCGGCAGTACTACTCCAAAAGGAACTGTCAGCCCCAAAAGACTGGCATCGGCAGTATCATCACCGAAGTACTCATAGGAAATATATCCCTTATGGCCGATGACCTCTCTCACCTGTAAACCGTTATCTCTCTTACAGGCAAATTCCTCCCAGCCGGCAGCCATCCATCCCGACCTGATAAATCTCTCCCGCTCCGAATCCCAGAAGTATTTCGCCATATTCTCTCCAAAGACCTTTGCCGCTTCCAGCCACCTGAGAGCGGTATCAAACTCTCCAAACGTTTTGGCCAGCAATCCTGCTGCCTTAAGTCCGCCATAGACCGCGGCACATGAATAGGCATGCTCGCCGAAGCGTTCTTCCCAAAGATCCCACGACATCCTGGATAAATCCGATTCTTCACTCACCCACTTCTGCAAAAAATCCCCTGACCGCATCACCGCAGGCCAGGCTTCCCCCAAAAAATCATTATCCCATGTTTCCTTACAGTACTGGTAGATACCCCAGATTACCGCCCCGGTGGAATCAATCTGGTCTCCCCAGCCCGGAGCCAAACTCCCGGAGGTATATTGTCTCTGGGGCCATTCACCTGTCGGTAACTGGTTCCTGACGGCCCAGCGGTAAAAATCCCTGGCATAACCGGGGTATCCGGCCTTCAGCATGGCATGTGCAATCATGGCGGCATCCCGCCCCCATACATACGCATAACCGCCGCACCGGGTATAACACTCGTCAAATTCGGGTGCTGCTATAATGCCCCCGGTATCCCGGTTCATTAAAAGCCGACACACCATAACTGAGCGCTGGTACAATTTTATCACTTCAGGGCCTGCACCTGCCGGTATATATGCCTGCCCCAGATAATGTTCCCAAAACCCGGTCGTTTCTTGCAGCAAATTGTGCCACCCGGCTTCCCGGGCATATCTTATATTATCCTCTGCTTCCTGCCTGTTATGCCCTGCCGCGATAAAAACAGCCAGATTTCTCGTCTCTCCCGGCTCCAGCGCTCTCAGGTTCCATGCCTGGCCCCCGTCGGGAGACATGGCCACACTGTTGCCGTCAAAATTGCCGGACAAGGCATATTCGCTGCCGATGCCGCACTGATAGTCATCTGTTTCCCGGTCACCGGCAATAGCAAACCACGTGTCCTGGCGGTAATGAAATAAAATATCCCTTTCATTATCAAACCTGGTGGAGTTATACTGTGTGCTCTCATTAATGTGCATTGAAGCATAAAAAAGAAACACTACCGGCAGCGGCCTGTCGGAACAGTTTTTAATCTCGAAGCAGCGGCAGACAAGATCCCGGTCCGGGCAGGCAAAGTCAAGGGTAGTAACCTGCAGTCCGCCCCGTTTCGACCCTGCTGTTGTTTGCAAAACTCCGATATTATTCACATAATCCTGAGAGTAAACCCAGCTCCCCTCATCATCAAGCCTGACCGCCCGGTCACCAAACGCCGGGGTTAAAAGCGCCGCCCAGGTATGGTTAAGATGCTGGGCATTATCTATCTGCGGCCAGAAGAACCGGTGCAGTCCGCCTTTGGAACTGAGCGCCGCCAGTATTCTCCCATTTCCGATAATTGCTGTGTTGATTAGTGGTTTCACGTTCCGCCCCCTTTTAGAGCTTTACCTTCATTTTTTGCAAAAATACTATAACCTTATCCAAGATGTTTTCCCACCTGGTTGGCACGATTTTTGAGGGCCCCACAGGTTCTATTACCGCTAGCTGCCGCCGGGAGGCATCATATGAGCCCAGCAGCTTCTGCTGTTTACCCGGGGATGCCAGCAGGTCAATAACATTAGGGTCATAATCAGTATCCGTGCCGCCGCCAAATACCCAGCGATTGGCAGTGGCATTAACTTTCCTGAAATTGTCCGGCCCCAGGCCGTCCTGAGCACCTACGAGAACATAATACCGCCAGTTGGACGGGTCACCGGGCAGCAGGGCTTTGGGTATAGTTACCTTCACTGTGCTTCCGTCTGGCTGAAGCCGGGCCGCAACGCCGCTGTCTCTGCCCTCAGCTCCCTCATAATCGTCAGCGTAATATACAGCAGTCTTGTTAAAACTGACTACCTTGATAAAATAATGCCACGGATGGCGGGGGTCAAAAATAACATTGGCTCCCTCTCTGAAGGTCTCGATTCTGCCTCTGTCCGGGTCATCGGATATGTATACCTGGACCATGGCATGGCTAAACCCTTCCGATGCGCCCCAGGGATTGGTTACCCTGGGAAAAACCAGATCAAAATAATATGTATTTCTCAGTGCGGAAACCGAAAATTCATGCAGATCAAAATGTTCTTTTTTGGGGTCAAAAATTGAATCCGTAGGATACTCATAGGTCCCCGGTCCAAAATCATCACCGGCAGGGTCTTCCATAGCAAAAATGACCCGCTCCCGGTTAAACCTTTCTTTGGCCTGACCGGCGGTAAAAGCGGCTGTCCCCAAACCTGCCAGGACAAAAAAAAGCAGCAATGTCCCTGTGATGACCAGTATTCTGTGCTTTCCTCCGCTCACTTCGGTATCCCCCTAAATTAGTTAGTTTTTTGTTTTGGGTTGGCTCCGGAAATGACCGTGGAATATGGTGAGGTGTTGTACAAGATTTTCCTGGCACTGACGCCGTGAGAAATATTACCGCAGTTCCGCTTAGCGAAGTCCGGGACGCGGGCCACGGACGGCCCGCGCCGCCACTGAGGCAGGAAGCCGAATTGGCGGTGTTCCCGGGCTTCGCCAGGAACAAGGTTAGATTTCCCCGGCGTCAGTGCGGAAAATTGGTACAATGGCTCACCATGTTACATTCCCGGTCATTTCCGAGAGCCAACTAATACTCCAAAAACCGCTCCAAAGCCTTGGCCACCCCGTCCCTGTTATTGGTATCTGTCACATAATCAGCTTTTCCCCTAACCTCGGCAGGGGCATTCCTCATAGCCACACCCATACCCGCCCACTCTATCATGTCCAGGTCGTTGTAGCTGTCACCAAAAACGATAATTTCTTCCCGGGAAATATCAAAACTTCGGGCCAGGTTTTCAAGGGCATGTTTCTTAGTTGCCAGTGGGTGCATAAATTCCAGGTAGTTTGGTTTTGACTTGGTAATATAGAGGCTGTCGCCAAATTTTGCCTCCAGGTCACCCTTCAGCGAATCCAGCAGTTCCGGTTCGGCAATATACAGAATCTTGGTTGGATCGACCCGTGCTGCCCCAAGGTATTGAACCAGGCTGCCCACCGGATGCTGCTTAACTCCGGCCAGCAGCGCATAGCCCGTACCTGCTGCGGTCAGACTGTCCACATAGAGACAGTCATCAAAATAAAGGTTCATGTGAACACTGGCCCGGTATCCTTCAGCCAGCACCTCTCCTGCCAGACTTAAAGGCAGCGGTGTTTCTGCCAGCACCTCTCCGGAACAGGCGTTTTTCACCAAAGCGCCCTGGTAGGTGATAATAGGGACCTCGATTCCCAGGTCAAGGGCCACCGGACAGGCTGAACGGTACATCCTTCCGGTGGCTATGGTAACCACACTTCCCTTTTCAGCCGCTATATTTAGTACCCTTCTGGTCCTGGATGAAATCTGCAGGTTATCATCAAGAAGAGTATCATCAAGATCTGTTGCAATGAGTCTGAATCTCCCCACAATAGCCGGAACCCCCGTTACAGTTATCTTATATCTCTGTTTACCGGTTACAGTTATCTATTTCTCTTTTTACCGTTGTTGTCATCAATAACGGCACGGCTTAAAACACCACTGATGATGGTGATGATAATTGAGCCAAAAAATGCTGCCCAGAAGCCGGAAACTGAAAAGCCGTCAACTGCAGATGCAGTTATCAGGAGCATTACCGCATTTATTACCAGCGTAAACAGCCCAAGAGTCACAATGGTCAGAGGCAGGGTGAAAAACAGGATTACCGGTCGAATGATGGCATTCACAATACCCAGCACCAGGGCAGTAATTAAGGCCGCTCCAAAGCCATCCAACCCAATTCCCGGCATCAGCCACGCCGTCGCCAGCAGCGCCAGCGCATTCAACACCCAGCGTATAATCAGGCCCCTCATTTGATAACCCCCTTCCCTTTATCTATATAATACCATAGCGCGGCTTACAGCCGCAACCAAAGTAGTCAGGAGTCAGAATTCAGAATTCAGAATGCTCTTAGAATATGCTTCCAGCAATTTACTTACCTCTTGCAAAAGGAGCTTAGTTTCAGTAGTATCATGATGACTGACGCTATGAAAAAGACTTCATAATTGTCTGCTAACAGGCTGTTTTTGAGACAATAAACTTAGCTCTCATTCTGACTCCTGACTACTGAATTCTGACTCCCACTAAAAAAGTCATTCCTCTTCCTGCTGAAAAAACTCATATACGGCTTCGGCCACCGGACGCGTTATCCCCGGCGCCTCTGCCAGTTGGTCAACAGTCGCATTTTTCAGGCGGGCCATGGACCTGAAGTGTTCCACCAGGGCCTTGCGCCTTTTGGCCCCTACTCCGGGGATATCATCCAGGACAGATTTTAGGGAACGTTTGCCCCTCAGCTTACGGTGATAGGTGATGGCAAACCGGTGGGCCTCATCTCGAATGCGCTGGACCAGATAAAGGCTCTCCGAATTGCGCGGCAGTATCACCGGTTCCGGGCTGCCCTCGCCAAACAGGTGCTCCTGCTCCTTAGCAAGGCCGTATGTGGCAATAGGGTCCACCTGCAGTTCTTTCATAATCTCCCGGGCTGCGCTCAGCTGTCCCTTACCCCCGTCAATAATGACCAGATCCGGCATTTCGGCAAATTTCGCCTTTTCTCCGTCCAGCTTCCCTAATGCAATTTCATCGAGCTCACGAAGCCCCCGGGTAAACCTCCGTTTGAGGACCTCCTGCATACTGGCGAAGTCATTGGGGCCCTCGACAGTTTTAATGCGGAAACGCCGGTAAAGGTCATTGCGCGGCTTGCCGCCCACAAAAACCACCATAGACCCAACCGACTCCGTTCCCTGGATATTAGAAATATCATAACACTCTATCCGCCTAGGAATCCTGGTTAGTTCCAGGTAATCCTTTAACCCCAGCAGCGCCCCCTCCAGCTTAGCCCGGGCTTGTTCCTCCCGGGCCCGGTGCTGGGCCAGTTCCTCTGCGGCATTTTTCTGAGCCATTTCCACCAGTTTAGCCTTTTCTCCCCGCCGGGGGACCCTGAGATAGACCCGGGCGCCTCTCTTCTCCTCCAGCCACGTATTAATAACCTCAGTTTCTGTCAGTTCCAGAGGAAGCAGGATATCCCTCGGGACATACTCCACCTTGAAATAATACTGCTCCACAAAAGAGGTCAGAATCTCACCGTCATCCATTTCCGAGGTCTCATCAATGATAAAGTTTTCCCGGCCCATTAACTTACCGCCCCTGACGAAAAACACTACTACACCTGAAAGCTCACCCTCCCTGGCCAAGGCAATAACATCCTGGTCTGTGGGGTCAGCAGAAACAATCTTTTGTTTTTCGACGACCTTTTCGATATCCCTGATCCGATCCCTAAGCTCTGCCGCCTGTTCAAAGTCCAGGTTTTCCGAAGCTTTATCCATCCGGGCTGCCAGGGCTTTTACCAGTTCCTCATGCCTGCCCTCAAGAAACAGGCAGACACTTCTTATCATTTCAAGATATTTCATCCCGCTTACTTCCCCCTGACAGGGGGCCAGGCAGCGCCTGATATGGTAATTGAGGCAGGGCCGCTTCTGCCTGGCCACCGACCTCTGACGGCACTGCCTCAGGGGAAATACCTTTTTCAACAGCCTAAGGGTTTCCCTTAAGGCCCCGGCATCGGTGTACGGACCATAATAGCGAGCCCCGTCCCTAACTACATTTCTGGTCATAAAAACCCTGGGAAAGTCCTCATTCAGAGTTACCTTTACATAGGGGTAGCTCTTGTCATCAACCAATCTCACATTATACCTGGGGCGATGTTTCTTGATCAGGTTGCATTCCAGGATAAGTGCTTCTACCTCGGAATCGGTGAGGATATATTCAATATCCGCCACCTGGCTGACCAGGCTGATAACCTTGGGGCTGTGGTTCTTGGATGATTGAAAATAAGACCTGACCCGGTTCTTCAGAGACACGGCCTTACCCACATAGATTATTTCCCCGGAAGAGTTTTTCATAATATAAACTCCCGGTTGCTGAGGAAAATGCTTTAATTTTTCCGCCAGATCCAAACTATCCACGCTCCCCTGCTCACACCTCGTCAACCGGCCCTGTTCACGCCCCATTGACTACCAAGGCCTTTTCCCGCTCCAAAAGCTGTTTCAGATACTGTCCTGTATAGGATTCGGACACTGCAGCGACTTCTTCGGGAGTTCCCGAAGCTAACACCCTTCCTCCCCGGTCACCACCCTCAGGTCCCAGGTCAATCAGATAGTCCGCAGTTTTAATGACATCAAGATTATGCTCAATCACCAGAACCGTGTCCCCTGCCTCCACCAGGCGGTCGAGGACACCCAGGAGCTTGTGAATATCCGCTATGTGCAGCCCTGTGGTGGGCTCATCAAGGATATAGAGGGTTTTCCCATTGCTCCTGCGGCTCAGTTCGGTTGCCAGCTTGACCCGCTGGGCCTCCCCCCCTGACAGGGTGGTCGCCGGCTGGCCCAGCCTGATATAACCCAGCCCCACATCCTGAATGGTCTTCAGTTTGCGGTGTATCTTGGGAATGTTCTTAAAGAAATCGGCAGCCTCATCAACTATCATGTCCAGGACATCTGAAATTGTTTTACCCTTATATTTTACCTCCAGGGTCTCCCGGTTATATCGTTTGCTCTTACATACTTCACACGGGACATAGACATCAGGAAGGAAATGCATCTCTATTTTAATAATCCCGTCACCGCGACAGGCCTCACAGCGCCCGCCCCGAACATTAAAACTGAACCGCCCCGGCTTATACCCGCGCATCTTGGCTTCCGGGGTCTGGGAAAATATCTCCCGGATACCGTCAAAAAGCCCGGTATAAGTAGCCGGGTTGGACCGCGGGGTCCGTCCTATCGGTGACTGGTCAATATTGATAACCTTGTCCAGGAGGTGCAGTCCCCTGATTTCCCCGTGTTCCCCCGGTTTGGCCTTAGCCCGGTGCAGGTCATGGGCCAGTTTCTTGTACAATATTTCATTAACCAAAGTACTCTTCCCACTCCCGGAGACACCGGTGACACAAACAAATACCCCCATGGGAATGTGTACATTAATATTTTTCAGATTGTTCTCACTGGCATTAATAACCTCCAGCCAGTTGCCATTAGGCTTACTCCTGAAGGCAGGTACAGGTATCCTCTTGTTGCCGCTGAGGTACTGCCCGGTAATGGATTTTTTCTCAGCAATAATATCTTTCAGGGTTCCTTCAGCCACCACATGTCCCCCATGCTCACCGGCGCCGGGCCCGATATCAATGATATGGTCGGCAGCCAGCATGGTATCTTCATCATGCTCCACCACAATAAGGGTATTTCCCAGGTCACGCAAATGTTCCAGGGTCTGAATCAGTCTCCTGTTATCTCTCTGGTGCAGGCCGATACTAGGCTCGTCAAGGATGTAGAGTACCCCAACCAGGCTGGAACCAATCTGGGTTGCCAGCCTGATACGCTGTGATTCCCCGCCTGACAATGTGCCGGCGGCTCTGTCCAGGGTCAGGTAGTCCAGTCCCACATTGACCAGAAAACCGAGCCGCTCCCTGATTTCTTTCATCACCTGGCGGCTGATGGTATTTTCACGTTCGGAAAGTACCAATCTCTCAAAAAACTTCAGGGATTTCTGTACCGTCAGTCTGGTGACCTCATAAATAGACTTGTCTCCAACTTTTACCGCAAGGGTTTCCGGTTTCAGCCTGGCCCCATTACATTTGGGGCAGGGATGTGTACTCATATATGACTCAATTTCCTCTCTCATCCACTCGGAGTTGGTCTCCTTGTGCCTACGGGAGAGGTTGTTGACAACTCCCTCAAAGGGCGCATCAAAAATATGGCTTCGGCCCTCTTTCTCGAAACGGTAATTTATCTTGGTATTTCCCGTGCCATACAGAATGGCTTTTAACTGCTTATCAGTCAACTGCCCGACAGGTGTATGGACATCAAATCCGTATGCCTTCCCCAGGCTCTCCAGGGACTGGAAGTACCAGGCAGCATTGGAACTCCAGGGTACCAGAGCCCCCTGGGCAATGGATTTACTCTTGTCAGGAATAACCAGATCAGGGTCGATTTCCATTTTGTTCCCCAGTCCGCTGCACTCGGGACAGGCTCCGTAAGGATTGTTAAAGGAAAACATCCTGGGGGATATCTCCTCCATACTGATGCCGCATTCGGCACAGGCAAAGTTCTGGCTGAAGACCAGTTCTTCGCTGTCGATAACATCTACCAGGACCGTGCCTCCCGAGAGATTCAAAGCCAGTTCCAGCGAATCAGCCAAACGGCCCCCGCCGTCAGGACGGATTACAATCCGGTCCACAACCGCCTCAATGGAGTGCTTTTTATTCTTGTCCAGCATAATCTCATCAGTAACCTCTAACATTTCCCCATTTACGCGCACCCGTACATAACCGTTTTTGCGGATATCTTCAAAGACCTTGGCATGCTCACCCTTACGTCCTTTGACCAATGGCGCCAGGACTTGGATTTTGGTCCCCTCAGGCAGACCCAGAAGGTTATCAACAATCTGTTCCACCGTCTGCTGTGATACCGGCCTGCCGCACTCCGGACAGTGAGGATGGCCAATCCTGGCAAAGAGCAGCCTCAGGTAATCATAAACCTCGGTCACCGTACCCACCGTGGAGCGGGGGTTGCGGCTGGTAGTCTTCTGGTCAATGGAAATTGCCGGGGACAGTCCTTCAATGTATTCCACATCAGGTTTGTCCATCTGGCCCAGGAACTGCCTGGCATAGGCCGAGAGAGACTCCACATACCTTCTCTGTCCTTCTGCATATATGGTATCAAAAGCCAGGGAGGATTTCCCGGAACCGCTGAGACCGGTAATGACCACAAACTTGTCCCTGGGAATAGCTACATCAATATTCTTCAGGTTGTGTACCCTGGCGCCCTTTACAATTATTTTGTCCTTTGCCATATTTACTGTTTCCCCCTTGCTTGGGCTCTTAATTCAATAAGCAGGTCCCTCAGCTGTGCCGCTTTCTCAAATTCGAGATGCTTGGCCGCTTCCCGCATGTCTTTCTCCAGCCCGGCGATAAACTTATTCATATCGCGGCGTGACATTTTCTCTGTCCTGGGACCGGCTGTCCGGTAAACCGCTTCCGCCTCAGCCACCCTGGTAGCTTCTATGACATCCCGTACCGCCTTCTTAATGGTCTGTGGCGTGATATGGTGTTTTTTGTTATGCTCCATCTGTATCTGGCGGCGGCGGTTGGTCTCATTGAGGGCCTTGGCCATGGAATCTGTGATTTTATCACCATACATGATCACCTGGCCTCCGGCATTCCTCGCCGCCCGGCCGATGGTCTGGATCAGGGAGCGCTCTGACCTCAGGAACCCCTCCTTGTCGGCATCAAGAATAGTTACCAGAGATACCTCCGGAATATCCAAGCCCTCCCGGAGCAGGTTAATTCCCACCAAGACATCAAAAATACCCAGGCGCAGTTCCCTGATGATTTCCATCCGCTCCAGTGTTTTGATATCTGAATGCAGGTATCTTACCTTGATTCCAGTTTCCTTGAGATAATCTGTCAGGTCTTCTGCCATTTTCTTGGTCAGGGTTGTTACCAGTACCCGCTCACCCTTTTCCACCCGAATCCTGACCTCATCGAGAAGGTCATCAATCTGGCCTTTGACCGGCCTGACATGAATCTCGGGGTCCAGAAGCCCGGTAGGTCTGATAATCTGTTCGACAACCTGCCGGCTGTGCTCCTGCTCATATGCCCCCGGAGTTGCCGAAGTATAGATAATCTGACTCATATGTTCCTCAAACTCCCCAAACCTCAGGGGTCTGTTGTCCAGGGCTGATGGCAGCCGGAACCCGTGCTCAATGAGAGCGCTCTTTCGCGAACGGTCACCTTCATACATGCCCCGGACCTGAGGCAGGGTCACATGTGATTCATCAACAATAATCAGGTAATCCTCAGGGAAATAGTCCATCAGGGTATAGGGGGGTTCCCCCTGGTTCCTCCCGGTGATGTGCCGCGAATAGTTTTCTATTCCGGAACAGTAACCCATTTCCCGCATCATTTCGATATCAAAATTTGTCCTCTGTTCCAGGCGCTGCGCTTCCAGGAGTTTTCCCTGCTCCCTAAGTTCAGCCAGCCGCCATTCCAGCTCTTGCTCTATATTGGCGACAGCCCGGTCCAGCTTTTCCTTTGAAGTGGCGAAGTGGCTGGCAGGGAAAACAGAAACATGGCTCCTTTCTCCCAGTACCTCTCCCGTGAGGGTGTCAATTTCCATTATCCGCTCAACCTCATCGCCAAAGAAATCCACCCTGATGGCCTGTTCACCATGGGAAGCCGGAAATATTTCCACAACATCCCCTCTTACCCTGAAAGTCCCCCGGATAAAATTCATATCATTCCTGCTGTACTGAATATCCACCAATTTCCGCAGCATGGCATCCCTGCCGATTTCCGCGCCCTTACGCAAAGAAAGGACCAAGTCACGGTATTCTGTGGGGTCACCCAGGCCGTAAATACAGGATACACTGGCCACAATGATAACATCACGGCGCTCAAACAGGGCAGCTGTGGCCGAGTGCCTCAGCTTGTCTATCTCCTCATTAATGGAAGCATCTTTTTCGATATACGTATCAGTCTGCGGGATATAAGCCTCCGGCTGGTAATAGTCATAATAGCTCACAAAGTATTCCACCGCATTGTCAGGGAAAAACTCCTTGAACTCCCCGCACAACTGGGCAGCCAGTGTCTTGTTATGGGCTATGACAAGGGTGGGCTTCTTTACCTGTGCAATCACATTAGCCATGGTAAAGGTCTTGCCGGAACCGGTAACTCCCAGCAGAGTCTGGTGTTTCAGACCTTCTCCCAATCCCCTGACCAGCTTTTCTATAGCCAGCGGCTGATCCCCGGCAGGTCCGTATTCTGATTGCAGTTTAAAGTCCATATTGCTCCTCCACCATTGGCGCGGAAAAATTTTCCATCCCCGGCCATTTCCGAGCCAACGAACAAAAGTAATATTTAAATTTTGTAACATTATATTATAACACATTTACGCCTAATGAAAAACAGCCGGGACTGCCTGAAAAATACTCCAGGACAGCCCCGGCTTTAATCCATGCAATCAGCTCTCTGCTGATCAAAACATTCTCCGCTTAGCCAGCAGCAGAGTGGCAAAAAATGATCCGCCCAGGGAAATGAGAATAATCAGCGGGAAAGCGTAAGGGTTCGCCGTGTCAAAGCCAAAGGGCAGCCTGACATTCATCCCGAAAAAGCTGGCTACCATAGTCGGTATAGAGAGGACAATAGTGATTGAAGTAAGGAATTTCATCACAATGTTCAGGTTGTTAGAAATAACTGAAGCAAAGGCATTCATCATACCACTGAGGATGTTGCTGTATATATGGGCCATTTCGATGGCCTGTTTGTTTTCGATAATGGCATCCTCCATAATATCCTCATCCTCCGGATACATTTTCAGCCATCTGGATTTCAGGAGTTTCTCCATTACAGCTTCATTTGACCTCAGGGAAGTGGTAAAGTACACCAAACTCTTTTCCATGCTCAGCAGGGAAAAGAGTTCCTGGTTTTTCATTGACTTGTGCAGCCTTCTCTCAATCTGGTCAGTCTTCCTGTCAATCTGTTTCAGATATCTCAGGTAGTAAACAGCTATCCGATAGAGAAGCTGCAGAATAAACCGGGTCTTCTTAAAAGTAAAGAAACCCTTTACCCTTTTACTGGCGAAATCATTTATAATAGGATTTTCTTTAAGGCAGACCGTGACAAAGTAGTTGTCTTCTACAACAATCATACCAAGAGGAATGGTGTCAAAAGTGGAGGTCTCCTCATCAGTGCTGAAAATCGGAATGTCTATAATTATTAAAAGGGTCCCATCTTCCCTCTCAATCCTGGATTTTTCCTCCTCATCAAGGGGGTCCCTGATATAGTCGGATTCAATACCCAATTTCTCGGAAATAAGCTGTATTTCTGATTCGGTGGGGTCTACCAGGTTTACCCAGCATCCCCGTGTAATTGTATCTGTCTCAAAAAATTTTCCGGAAAAATCCGAATTATATATCTTGATCACCACTCTCACTCCTTTCTGTTTCTGCTTACTAAGGCTTACTTTCCTATCTGTCAAAAAAAGGTTATGACTGCAAAGTAGTAAAATAATAATTTTTAGGGGTACACTAATCTTGGTAATTCCAAAATACTCTTGCGAACGGTGATAATACTATGCAGCATGAAACATCGGAAACCCGGATCCGGAATAACCTGTTCAAGTGCATCACCGGTAACAACCGCCAGGGGTTCCGGGATATTATAAAGGAACTGCAGCCCTACGATGTGGCGGAAGCTTACCAAAATACACCGGAAAATTTACGGAATGAATTTCTTTCCTACCTGGACCTGAAGGAGACCGCAATTCTAATTCAGGAACTGGAAATCCCGGTACAGCTGGACATTCTTAACCGTCTGGGAACCGGGGTATCATCCATGGTCATGAACCTGATGGAAAATGACGACCTGGCAGATCTGCTTAATGAACTGTCCCTTAATAAAAGCCAGGAATTCCTCGCTTCCATGGGTCTTGAGGAGTCACAAAACGTCAAGACTCTGATGCAGTACCCTCCTGAAACCGCAGGCGGTATTATGACCAACCGTTATGTCTGGATTCGCAGTGCCTATACAGTAAGACAGGCAGTTGATAAGCTAAAAGACTTTGCGGAATTAGCAGAAAACCTATACTACCTTTACGTACTTGATGAAGGCAGCAGGTTAACCGGTGTTGTCTCATACCGCGACCTGCTTCTGGCTAACCTTAATGATAAAATTGGTGATATTATGTTCAGCCGGGTTATTTCTGTTACCGCTGATACCGATCAGGAAGAAGTCGCCCGCTTATTTGAAAAATATGACTTCGTTGCCCTTCCTGTCACTAATGGGCAGGACCAGCTCCTAGGAATAGTTACTGTTGATGATGTGCTTGATGTGCTCATCCAGGAAGCCAATGAGGATATCGGCAAACTCTCTGCTTCAGGCAACGCAATAGATTTTGATACCCGGGCAGTGAGAGCATCCTTGCTAAGGCTGCCATGGCTGATAATGCTCCTGTTTATCGGGCTAATCTCAGGAAGTATTATCAGCAAATTTGAAGCCACCCTGCAAAAGGTTGTTTCTCTTGCGTTTTTTATGCCTATGATTGCCGGAATGACAGGAAACACCGGAACTCAGTCACTGGCCGTGGTGGTCCGTGGACTTGCAGCCAGTGATATTAACCGCAAAGCAGTGATCAGACTGGTGACACGTGAGCTGGGAGTAGGGATTACAATCGGAGCCATCTGTGGGCTGCTGATTGCAGCATTGGCATATACCTGGCAGAGAAATCTCATGCTTGGTTTTGTAGTTGGAATATCCCTGTTCCTGACCCTGATTATCGGAACACTTGCCGGGACGGTGATCCCCCTGCTGCTTTATTACTTCAGGGTAGACCCGGCTATAGCTTCAGGTCCCCTGATCACAACCCTCAATGATATTTTTTCCCTAAGTGTTTATTTCGGTACAGCCTCTGCATTTATCCTATACTTAGAGTAGCAGAAAGTAAAAATCCTCCCCTGAAAAATCACCCGGGAGGACCCTAATATTAACCGCTGATATTCACGTTAATACAAAATGAATATAAACAGGAATACCCGTCTCAATTAAAAAGACATAAAGACCCCCTGGCAGGATTTCCTTGCATTAAATTTTGGATGCCGGTTTTTAATTGGTTCTTTGAGCCGCAACTAGGCGCAGCATCCATAAAAATCACCCCAGATGAAAAAATTTTGACCAAAACTACAATAAAAAGTAAAAGTTTTTTATTTGACCTCCTTTATTTTACACCTTTCAATAACAAAAAACAAGTAAGAAGTACTGTGAACCAGATAATATAGATATGAATGACTAGATAAAAAACAATTGTCCATTTTGGTCATTTTAGGCTGAATATGCTTCAATTCGGGATGTCAATACTCAAGCAAGGTAGTCGGAGGAGGGTGACTTCCTGCTGTTGGAGGTTAAAATTTCAGAATATGTAAACAATATTGTGGTAAAATATATCTCACGGAGGGGCACGTAATGAAGATTCCACAATCGGTCAGTACGGAAGCCAAAGAAAAAATAATTGCCCACCTGTCTAGGATTGTTGAAGCCGCAAAGGCTACTGAAAAGCTGCTGGACAAGAAGGCATCATGTGAAGAAATTTTCCGCAGCTTTACTAACCTCAAAGAAACCACCGATGAGGTAGAAAGCCTGCTTCTTACTTATCAGTTAGAGAACTGTCTCCTTCCCAGCCTGGGGCACTTTGAGGGAGTTGTGGAAGCGCTTAACAGGCTTGTTAAGCGAAAATATGGGGCTCTTTTAGTAATCGAGCGGATTAGTGACCTGTCTCCTTATATACGTACCGGCACACCTATTGATGCACTTATTACAGCCCCATTAATCGAAAGCATCTTTTACCCGGGAAACCCGCTTCACGACGGGGCTGTAATAATCAGAGAAAACCGGCTTGCCGCAGCAGGGTGTGTACTCCCGCTTTCCCAGAAGACCTTATTTGAACATGGTCAGCCAATGGGCATGCGGCACAGGTCTGCATTGGGACTGACAGAACTCACAGATGCTCTGATTATCGTGGTTTCTGAAGAGACCCAAAGAATTTCCCTGGCCCTGGGAAGCCATCTCTACCGCCTGAAGAAAACTGCAAACCTTTGGGCTAACATCCACGGGGCCACCCAGGGAAAACCCCCGGCATCCCCTCTGTTGGTCTAGTCCGGCGCCGGAATTCCAGGCAGTTCAGCTCTGTCCGCCAAACAACCGCCGGTAGCGGTCCCTGACCTGTTTAATGTCTTCCCAGACAGGCCTCTTTTTGGTGGCATCTCGAAGCAGTGCGGCCGGGTGATAAGTGGCCATACAGTAAATACCCTGCTTTAATATCCATTTGCCGCGCTCCCGGGTTATCCGTGCCTGTGGGTTAATCATGTTCTGCAAGGCCACTGACCCCAAAAGGACAATTATGGCCGGATTAATCAGCTCTATCTGCTTTAACAGCCAGGGCCGGCAGGCGGCGGCTTCCTCAGGGGAAGGGTTTCTGTTGCCGGGCGGCCGGCACTTCACTATATTGGCAATGTAAACCTCGTTCATGGTAAACCCGGCTGCAGCTATTATCTTATCCAGAAGCTGCCCCGCAGCGCCAACAAAAGGCAGGCCCTGCCGGTCCTCATCAGCGCCTGGGCCTTCTCCGATAAACATCAGCTTTGCTTTCGGGCTGCCTTTCCCAAATACAACACCGCGGCATCCTTCCCGCAGCCCACAGCTACGACAGTCACGGGCCAGAACAGCCAGGTCTGCTATAGAACTACATCCGTCGAGCCCTTCCTTAGGCGACATCCAAACCACCTCAACGTTTTAGTTAATCTGCTTATTAATGAGTCATATTTAACCCCGCCACCAAAGTGACGGGGTTAAATATGACGAAAAGACTGGTTATTTGGTTTAACTTATCTGCAGCAGTCTTCCATTGGCCAAAACCCTGTATACCCCTGAAATTCTGCCATTACGCAGCACGAATTCTATATAACAGTTTTTACAGAAATACGTTTCCAAAGTACAGTCTTTTCTGTGGATAGTATGAAGCACACCAATCCACCTGTCACTTTGGCATCTAGGACATTTCACCGGCATCGTCTCCCATTGATTTTTTCGGGGACATTTCTTAAAAGCATTTTATAAAACCCCTGATTAACATTATATAGGCTAAATGTGAACAAAATGTGGCAGAAAAGTTAACATTCTATAACATTGCAGTTTCAGCTTTTTTTGGTTCCCAGGAATTTCCCCGCGATACGGGAAATAATACTCTGGCTGGCAAACTCGGTATATGTATATTCATCACCTTCCGGAACAGCAATTATCCCCGTTGGCTGGTGTCGTTTCAGTTCCAGGATGACTCTCTGCCACTTCTTTTTGCGATGGGTAATATACTCTATTTCCAGCAGGCGCGTCCCGCTGACCAGCACCGTCTCAATATCACGCTTACTGTTAACCGGCTGTCCGTTTATGGTATAGATAATATCTCCTGAACGAATACCAGCTGCCTGTACTGCCGTGTTGGGCACAGCTTCCAGCACCCGGACCCCTCTCAGGGGAGGTACAAAAACGGGTCTGCCCTTGAACTCAATGTGCTGCCCAATATAGATTACTATCTCGTGCCCCAGGGGAGCAAAAAGCGCAGCCAGGTACTCAAAGACCTGAAAACGTGACGCTAATAGGGCCAGGCCCAGTAAAACAAAGCTGTATATCCCCAGATTACGTGCCGACAGCTTGCTTTTCTCAACAGGAGTATGGGCTAAAGCCAGGTCGCCATATCCCAGGCCGGCCACAAAAGGAAAGAGTACTCCCGACATGCCCAGGATAAAGCCGTTTCCAGACTGGATCAAAGGCCACCAGTCAGGCATTTGCGGCAGTATGGTAAGTCCCGAGGCCTCAGGCAAAAAGGCAACCGCCACTATCGGTAGAGGCCAAAATTTCTGCAGGGTGAACCCTCCGACCATGTGCCCGGACGGTTTTTTCAGGTACATCGGCGAAGCGCCTGCATGACCACTGAAATATATGAGCACACTTTCGACCAAGTGCAGGATGGCCACCAACCCCATCAACTGGGGCACATCCACCGCCGGAACTCCCAGCAGGAGATTGCTTAAAGCAACTATGCCCCCGGCATACGAAAAACAGAGGAACCGTGGATTTATCAGCATCAGAAACAAGGCCAGAGGCCAGATGTAGTTTATAGCCAGACCTGTCAGGTTGATTCCTGTCAAAACCAGGAGGATGCTTCCCAGGATTCCACCGATGAAACCATACCACGTAGCAGTCAGCGTATCCCGGAGTACGGTATTGCCCCTGATACCAAAAAGGCTTTCCCTGGCTTTGGCAATCCTGCGATATTGAAAAGCCACCAGGACCATGACTACCCAAAATAGCAGGTTCTGCAGCACCCCGATTAATTCTCCGGCTATCAGTTTGGCAAAATAAAGTATTTCACTCATAAATCTGCCCCTTACCTGAATTTGCGGCAATATTAATCAAAAAGCCACGAAGTCTCCATCGTGGCCTTAAAGTCTACTTTATCTTCTGCTCAAGAATTTCAATTGCCTTTTCAAGTTGGACATCCGTTTCAGCATCTTCAGCCAGTTCAATTTTCACATTTGGTTCAATACCCTTTTTATTTATATCATTTCGTTTGGGGGTGAGATACTTACCTGTAGTCAGTTTAAGACCTGCGTCGTTCTGCAGTTCATAAAGTGACTGGACAACACCCTTCCCAAATGTCTTAGTGCCAACCAAAGTACCGGCCTGGGTATCTTTAATGGCGCCGGCCACAATTTCGGAAGCGCTGGCGCTGTTTCCGTCCACCAGGACGACAAGGGGTAAATTGAGATACCGGCTGTCAGCCTTATACATTTCTTCGTCAGCCGAGCGATAAGTAATGAAAACTATTGGTCCTTCAGGGACAAACATATCGGCGACATTAACTGCAGCCTCCAATTCACCGCCAGGGTTTCCTCTCATATCGAGAATTATCCCTTTTACTTTTCCGGCATCTTGATTTTCTATAGAAACCTCCAGGTCAGCCAAGGTTTTCTGAAGCTCAGCCGCAGTATTCAAGGTGAACTGCATTATGCTGACATAGGCGATATCCGTCTCTGGGAGTATCTCTCCTTCAACAGTGGGAACCCTGATAATTTCCCGCGCAATTGTAAAATCATGCATCTTGTTATCTGACTTCCGAAATACAGTCACCTTAACCTCAGTGCCCACCGGACCCCGCATCATGTTAACAGCCGAATCCATATCCATATCCTTGGTATCTTTCCCATCAATCTTAAAAATAACATCTCCTGCCTTAATACCCTCCTTGTAAGCAGGAGTATCCTTAATAGGCTTTACTACCACCAGGTGTTCTGCCTGCTGGCCTACCAGGATGCCGATTCCGCCAAAACTTCCCCTCACCTGATCGGTCAGTTCCTTGTACATTTTGGGCGGCATGTAAACCGAGTATGGGTCACCCAATGAATCAACAACCCCTTTAATTGCCCCATCAACCATCTCAGCAGATTCTGCCGTTTCCAGGTAGTGCTCCCGGACCAAAGAAATAACCCGGGTTAGTGTGCCCAGGTTATCGTAATCTGTTATCAAGGCACCGGTCACAAATCCGCCCGAAAGAACCGCAAGCACAAGCAATACCCCTACAACACCAACCAGTACCCTGCGCCGTTCTGACAACAATACCACCTACCCAACTACATTTTATACACACTTAAATATATGTACTATACTACAATAAATTTACCGTAAAGGATTACATACGTTTCTGTTTGTTCCATATATTTGTTAAAACATATGCCTGCTTTTTAACTATTATAACCGGAGGGGTCCGGTTTTGCAACATGAAGCCCGCCCTTCTCCCCCTGCTTCCCGGACCCATCATCTCCCTCAACCCCTCTTATTCAAGCAAAAATTTCAGCTATATCAGGCGCTGGACAAGGATAACTCATTCATCAAAAGCAACCACCACGTATTAAAACACGAACGAGTTTCAACTCCGTGACGTATGGGGGAACGTCTTAGACGCCCAAAAAGTTACCGATAGCTGCCAGGGCGCCCCAAATTTGAGCCATGGCAATACTTAAGCAGGAAAACGCAGCCACTATCTTGATCAGCTTTGAAATGTTCCCGCCGCCTAACACGTTAGATATCTGCATGGCAATGTAGGCAACTGTGGCAATCAACATTAATTGCAAAATAGCTTCCCCGGGGCCCCCGACAAAAGTTTTTTGCATTACCATTCGCAGCCCTTTATCCTTGACGGCTGCACAAGCATAATCAGGTTGGCACAATAACAAAAAAATAGGTAAAGGTAATGAAGCATACTTAAGAAACCTCATTTTAAACACCTCCGCAATTCTTCAAGGAGTTTGACGCTGAACCTTAACCCGTTCGCATTGTCCTCCTGAATTTTGCGGAGGATTTTTTCTTTTCGGTTCTCTGTCTGACATACTATTAATACCGGAGGGAACTTATCTGTAAGCGTAACCCACCACCTCTTGTAACCACGGTTTATCTGTTCAAACAGCTTGTTGTATAATCTGACCTTGTTGAAATCATTTCTATCACTATGATTTTCCCCCTCAATAAACATGAATCGAAACCTCTCAGTAACAGTGTTTTTTATGGCGCAGAACCCGTCGGGCCGGAGGAAAGAGTAATCCGGTTCATACTTAAAACAGTGGGTTTTTTCCCAACACGCTTTTTGAAGTTCGATATAAACACGAACCCAATTCAATAATATCCGGTGCTGCCAGTGTGCGGTTTTTTCACCATATACATATCCTTCGTTGCTGGCCCATCGCTCTACCATGCCTTTACGGTGGAGCTTCAACATGCGTTCCTGGGCCTTGCGTTTGGCAACCTCATAAGTTTTAAACTCGGTTAACGTAAAGTGCAAGAAAATGATCTGCTGTATATTAAGTGTTTTGTAATCCTCAAGAGTAGCTAATATGGAATTATCCCGGCAGTAGCCTCTTTGCACAAGGTTCAATGTCCCACCTCCTAGCCTCCATATTATTTACTATTTTCTTTGCTTTTTCTATGGGAAGGTACATGGTTTGAACCTCACTCAGCTTCATTCCAAACTTGAAAATTCCGCGGCCCTTTATTGCCGGCAACCAGGCAGCCATACTGTTCTCTTCACCCAGGACCATCCTCGAATCTATCTCTGACGGCACAAGATAACAGAGCCTTGCTGAATAAAGCATCCTGGCATCACCAGCGGCCTCACCAAAAGCCTTTACGGAAGGTCTTTGAGTGCCAGTCACGATGTGCAATCCAACAGCCCTTGACATTCTAAGTAAACGGTGGAGCATGACATGAGTATCTTTATCGCGGATCTCTGCTAATTCATCAATCACAATAATAATAAGCGGCATGTCACCTCCCTCATACTGCTGAATCTTAACGCAGCCCGCCTTTTTGAGAATCTTAACCCGCCTATCATGTTCTTTGTTCAATCCCTCGAGTAAATTGTAAATTTGTTCATCTTCTTCGGCCAGCACAACATGTTTGGACAAGTATCCAAAATCTAATTGTTTCGGGTCAATGATAAATATCCGAGCGAAAGGCAATAGTGACAATATTGCCTGGTGCAGGAAGTTTGATTTTCCGAAACCGCTCTCCCCGGCAACTAACATGTGTGGCGCATCGGCTAAGTCTAACCATTCAACCCCTTTGGGGGTATAACCTATTGGTATCGGCAATAACATTTTGGGCGGTTCCAAGGCTTTATAGGGTATCTTAGAGGGCAAGTTGTTAACTTGAATATCCATCTGTAAAACACCATCAAATGTCATAACTATAAACGAATTTACCGCATCAGAGAAATAGTTTTTCTTCCTGAGCACTGACTGAAAACTAATCCCAGGCGGGAGCCTTACTACCAAATGCCAGCCATATTCTGTTTTCTTTCGGTTAATTATTACCGGCTTCCGGTGATCCTTTGTAATAAAACCAAGATTATCAAATGTTTCAAGAACCTTAATTGGAATATCATGGTCCTTAAACGTGGGAACATATCTCCACCAATGATATTTCAGCATTTTTAGATCAAGGACAGGTTCCTGCTTTTTGGGCAAACAACCACCTCCTTTCCATGCTTGCTTATTTTTTGTGAGTATGTTGGTTACTAAAAATATATATTGCGAACGTTCGCAGGATAGACCGTGAAAATTTTGACAAAAAAAGACCCTGGAACAGTTCCAGGGTCTTAACAAAACCACCAAAACTCTGTGACGGTGGCCAGATGCCTGCGCATCAAGCGAAACACACCAGACAGGTATAAACACCTTCGGAGAAAATTACAAGGCCCTTACAGGGCAAATAAAAAGCCCCTTCAAAACGAAGGGGCTAAAAATAAGGAAACCCTTATTGGGGATTATTTTTCTCGGACTTCTCGAACATTTTCTGTCCGATGCTCACTATACCAAATGCACTAACAACTGCAACCATGGCCCCCCGGATACCGAATAAGGCCAAAGGCGGCAGCCATACCGGAAGGTATACGTTAAGCAGCCCAAGAGGTATTGCTAAAAAAATTGCAATAAGTGGGTACACTGGGCCAGGAACCTTCCATTTCAACTTAACCACCTGGATTATGGTCACTATCAGACCGATCACCGCTGCCCACTCCATCATCATTTGAAATTCTGCCATCTTTTTCACCCTCTTTCAAATAATCTCTTAATTCCGGATAATTCCGGACACAGCTATCGCACTTAGTGAGTAAATTAGGCCAAAACGGACACTTTTTAAAATCCTTGCATGACAGCATCAACCTATCCTCTTATCAATAACATTGGAACACTTGTCCAACACCCTTGCAACGACTATGGCAAATTCCCGCCATGTCACTTTATCATCAAAATCGTGGTCGTTTAGCACGATCCCCGCATCCATGAGCTTCTTCATGGCCCGTTCTTCTTCTGTTATGGGCTGCGGCAGTTTGGGAGCCGGTGTTTCCTTAAGCGGCTCCAGATATCCTTCGACAATGGACTTGCCGTAATCCGGATTAGGAGCCCACTTACCGCCTAACGCTTCAACGGTTGCGGCCCTGCCCCGGATAAATGAAAAGTGCCGGGGATCCGGAGTATCTGCTTTGGGGTATCCTGGGGCCCCTGCATAAAGGGCTAAATGGTCAATATGGGCCTGCACCCCTTCTTCTGGAGTGGCAAACTTTTTATGGGCATTCGGGTCTTTGTCGCTGCCACCTTGGGGTATCTTGAGCCCGCAGGGATTGTTCCACCGTTCGTCTATTTTTGCATTGCTCATTCCGTGACGATACCCGCCGTCAGTCTCTTTAAAGCTTTGGGCATATGGCACTGCCGGGTCCATCCCAACCTTGGGGGCTAATCTCCAATAGATAGGGGCCAGACTAATAAACCATGGCGTAGCATCCTTGGCCCTTGCCCATGCAATGGCCTGTTCAAATGTAGCAGACGGAGGCCCGATAATTGGAACACCTACACTGACATTCGGGGGAATATAGGGTATCCCGAGATATTTACAGGTTCCTTCTGCCGCCTGCTCTGCCTGTTCTATCTGGAACTCAGGATTAAGCATTAATTTTGCTTCTTCGCTGACGTCCATAAAACCGTTTTCAATTAATGCGGCAGGCATATCAGGTTCGCGTAACACATAGAAGTTAGATGCCTTGACCCCCCTATTAACCTGGGGAGTGCCTTTGATTATTTCCTGTTGTATGCACTGAGCAAGTTTTTCCCCCTCAGCACTGTTAGGGTGATGATGTGTTTCGCTGCCGCCTTTTGTCTGATCCCATATGCCCCTGAATGCGTTAAAGTGCCAACTCACGAAAAGAGTTGCTTTGGCATCATTGGCCCTATCAACCCGGACACCTAAGGGGGCATCAGTATCCTCCGGGGCCACAAACATTATTCTTGCGCCGCACCTTTGCATGGCGGCGGCATAGGCTTCTGAAGCGGGCTTATTGAACTGGTTTTCCTTTATCCTTGTCCCGTCCGGAAATGCAGGAGTCTGTTTCCCTGGTGTTTCCATCCCATGGCCGTCATCAATAGCAATCAGGATATCTTTAGGATTAGACATAAGGTTTCATCTCCCATGTTAAAAAAATTTGCTCAACAAAAATCCAATAACGGTTAGTGTTGAACCCAGAAGAAAAGTCAATAAGCTAATTATCGCCGTTGCCCCCACTGGCCACCGTTTTGACAACATGTCATAAAGTTCGGTAAACTTTGCCCACATCTTATTGTGCTGGCAGTCATTGTCCATTTTCAGGTCCTTAATATCGTCCTCTACGGCTTTAAACCTGGTTGCCACAACTTCATCCAACAAAACCGCCTCCTTTGTGTTAAAAGTAGAATGCCAAGACATGATATTTTTACATTGTTGTCAAAACATGTTAACACTGGTAATATAATAGGTAAAACTGAATAACCGGAGGTGAATAGAATTGATACCTTTTTTAATCGCCATCATTCTTGGTTGGTTCGTTTTTGGCAAGAATATTGAAAAAGAACAAAGGTTTACGCCAACTATTGCTATCGCTTTTATATCGTTATTTGTTTTTAAACTGCTTTCCCGCACAGTTGTTGGTTCAGGAGGAACATCTACAGATGCACTGTTAGCTGGCTCGATGTTTGGAGCAATTGCCATACTGGTTTGCTGGGGAGCAAGATGGCTGTTCTTGTACGGCAAAAGAAACGCTTCACAGTAAAAGATGTAGAACAGTCCAGAACTTAATCCTGGACTGTTCTTTTTTTATAATGGTCCACCTTTAGTCCTTAGGGCATTGGTTATTGCCTTCTGAACCTTGTAATCATAGTACTTTAACATGTCCTGCACCTGCACATCACTTAATTGTGCTTCAAAAGGAACATCAGGTATTGGGCTCTGATAAATATATCCCGCTGCCAATTTTTGCAAATAACTCATCCTAAGGTTGAATATCTTTTTCTGTTCCGGTGAAATGTCAGCGCGTTTTGCAATATCCCTTTGGGCGGCTCGCATATCCGACATTTCCCTGGCAAACATATTGCGAACCGGAATAGAGAGAATTAACCGGACATCTGATTCTTTCAGCTTTTTACGAAGGTTTTCATTAACATATGTTGCGGTATCTTCTGCAGATAAGCCTCTTGCCCGGGCCTGCTCTTCCCATTGCTTTTGCCATAACCCAGACGATTTATAGATCTGTTCTGCTCTTGCCTTGTCTTCGTAGAACTTATCAACTATCCGGCTACCACCCTCACCGGGACCGTAAATCAATGAACCAATAACCGGCCAGTATTCAACCCCTGGCCTATCGTCACCCTTCAGCCACTTAAGCGGGTTTAACGGATTGCTCAAAATGTTGGTCACGGTCTTACCAATGCCGCCGAATGAGTTTTTCATAAAGTAGTCAATCATTCTTGGGCTTGGTCCTTTATCAGTAAACACCGCAACAGCCTTCGCCATATTAATGGCAAATTTGGATGTGCCGGTACTAAACCTGTCCTGTGGCAGCAAGTTTTGTTCCCGTTCCGGTTCAATCGGATTCCCGAAGGAGTCTTTGCCTGAATAAAGGCTAATTATTGTATCTATCAACATAGATGTCATGGGAACCCCAAAAGATGTTTTAACAGCTGATTTAAAATCGGTCAACGGTTTCCTTTTGTTGGGTTCATCAGTCATGGCCCAATCCAGGAACCTTTCCAGCATATTTGCCGGCAGCGCATATTCGTACGGCTTCGCCAGCGCAATCCGGTAATCTTTGGTCCCCGGTATCGGGAACCACCAGTACCGGTCCCGTGACTCCGAAGGCATGTCCTTGTACTTATCATCATCACTTGACAGTGCCCACGCCAGCAGGGTCAATGGCACCATATATATTGCCATTCTCATTAAAGTAGTATATGGTTTATCCTTGACTTGGCGGCTGAACCGGTAAATACCTTGAATACTGCCCTGCATAAACTGAACCGTCCTGGCATACTTCCTAAAACCTTCATGGATACCGTGAAGCCCAAAGTTAACCAGGATTTCACGCGAAGCATAAGCGGCTTCAAGGAGAGCCTTTTCCACATCCGGGGCAAGTTCATCCGAAACTTCTCCTGCCATAAACTCTTCATAGGACACTCCCAATGGTTTAAGCTCTCTTTTGAGTACAGCTTCAAACTCAGCCAGCCTTGGCATTTCTTCAAGAATTCGGAGAGCTTCCAAAGGCGAAGTAACCACCCGAACCAGTGCCCCGGTTGCTGTCCGTTTCCACCCCGGTACTGGAGTTGCCATCAGACCATCAGTTACCGATGCCCTCAATGCCCCGTTAATAACTTCCTGTGGTGCAGAACCATAGCCACCGGATTGAACATACATATCCATGACTTCTTGGTTCATCCCAATAGCCGTACCAACGCCTTTGATAAAATCAGCTATTAAGGACCGTTCGCCCATGCCGGCCTTAGACTGTACTTTAGACACAATAACATCACGCATGATAGCGTTTGTTACATACCGGACGTTGGCCAGGGCACCAAACCGGCCTATCTGGGTCAGGTAAGCAAGAGTTTTGGCAACAATATCAACGGTTATCGGTTTCATGGAAAGAGCCGCCCGGTAAATGTCCGGAGCCACCCTCATATAAACATGCCGCCCGCCGTGACGTGCCATAAGGATGGTTTCCCGCTGACCAATGTCGCGCAGACCGCCAGGCATGAACATCCTGATAACCCGTTCTTCATCCTCAATATTTATTTCTCCATCAAAATGTCTGGCCATATCCTCTACGGACACAGAAACACTTTTAATGGGTGCCTGGATGAAGTCACCGAACAAACCCATGTTAGGCTGCCTAATGGACCCTTCTATGGCCTGCATAATCTTTTCGATTTCTACCGCCAGGACTGTATCGTTGAGCCTGGTAATGGAGGCCTCAATAAAATTCATTGTCTGCCCTTCATGGCCCTTAAACCGGCGCACACCCTCACCGGCTGCCCGCCTATTATTTCCCGAACCATGATACTCCTGCTCACCGACATGATACAAGGGCAGGTAAATATTTGAACCGGCCCGGATATGTTCCGCATCTTCTTCGCTTATCACTTCACCACGGACCAGCAGGCGCAGGTTAATCTCGCTGAGGATCTCAGCATATTCTTCAATGAGTTCAACCATTTCCGGATACCTTTCGCGGGCCAAATCAACCACCGTATCAAAATAAGCCTTTGTTTTTGGCAGCTCAAATTGCTTGGCGCCCTCCGATTCTTCCATCACATTGTACCGTTCCTGGTATCTCATGGCATGGTATATCCAGTCCATCAATTGAACACCGTGAGGGATTTGCGCCGCCTCTTCGACTATCTCCTGGAGTGAACGTTTCCCAGGAAGAAGAAATCTCCCGGCTTCATCCCTGGCAGAGCCCGAGAACAGATTAGCAGCTTTTTCCCTGGCTGAACCTGAAACTGCCGCCAACTTAGCTGGGTCAAGTCCTTCATATCCCTGCTCGACAGCTGCCCGGTACAGGTCTTTTAGGGGTATAGTAAAGTCTGCTAACTGGAACTGTAGTTTCTTAAACCATGGGATACGGTATTCCTCGCCCACATTAACCTTAACACGTTCGCCCGGTTTAGCTATAAGATTGGCCATTTGAGCCAGGGGATCTCCTTCAAGGTCAAGCTCTGCAATAGCAAGGATAGCATCAAACTGTCCACCAATTTCAGGGTTATTGTCCAGAAATTCATCAAACATTTCAGAAGTAACCGGCGCCATTTCGCGGGCCGTTTTGTTATCAGAGAACCACAGCATCAGATATTCGGCAAGCCCCTCCTGAGTTTTCTTGCCTTCCGGAATATCGCCAGGGTACATCTCTTCAGCAATGTCCCACATCTCAGACTTTTTGGGTTTAAAATTGGCTGCATCCAGAAGGATAAAAGCAATACCGTGACCATGTTCATGGCCCATAACTCGCCAGTTTTCAGTTTTCTGTTTTTTGATTTTACCGGTTTTGCTATATTTACTGAACGAACCTTCGGTCCCTCTGATATGCCTGCCGGAACGAAGTACCGTATTAAGGAGTTGAGATAGTTTTTCGCCCATTTCACGGGCCGCTTTAGGCGAAATATTCTCTGCCCTGGCCGTTAATTCGCTGGGATCAGTAAGCTCTTTTTCGATGGTAGGTGCAGGTTTTTTAGCCTTTTTCTTCTTTTTAACTTTATGTTTCTTGGCGAAGGCAAATTCTTCATCCTGTAGGTCTTCTTCAATAATCTCTGGTGATTTAGTAGACATTTGGGCCTTTGTTACGACATACATTCCTGCCTTCTTCTCAATTGTCGCGTCTTCCGGAAACGCTTCCCGGATTTCGTTTTCATAGTCAGCAAAATTCCTGTTTTCCTGCCATGTAGATGTACCATCAGCAAATTCTAATTGTGCACCCTTGCCAGACCCATTCCCTTTGTAAACCGTTATTATGGCTTTGCTTCCTGGTTTTAACAGAGAATACAGGAAGTCAATTACACTCTTACGTTCTTCAGCAGTAGGAATAACATTTAATACATTATTAAGAGCTACACCGTCAGCACCTTTGTTTTTTTCAATTCTGGCAAGAACTGATTCATTGTGCTCCGTATCCATGGCATAAGGATCATAAACAAGGTTTTCAATTCCATGTTGAGCCATGAATTGAGTTCCTTTTTCATATTTTCCTCCGCCGACATCTGCCACAAGCATTCCCTTTGTAAATATTTTCATTGCAACTGCCTTTTTTAATCCTGCAGCCACCTGGTTTAAAGAAGTTTTTTGTGGAGAATGAACAAGAGAATATTCATTGGAGGAAGAATTAATGTTTTTGAGTACAGAGTCCGCTTTTTTTCGCACAGATTTGCTTGGCAGCGAAAACTCTTCATTCACACCTGGCGAAACCATGTCTACCACGGGCCTGTACTTAATTACCTTCTCAATAACCTGGGCTGACATTGCCCCCGTAGGAACGAAAAACCTAGTTTCCCAATCAATCCGTTCAATAAAAATCCCTTCATTTTTAAGCTGTCCCATATGGGGATAAAGATCCCTGCCAATTAACTCAATTCGGTTTTCTCCTGAAACCCTGCGCCGTACCATTCTCCACTCGTTAGACAGGTAAATAGTGTAATTCTCTTTAAGTATCTTGTCAGACAACTCAGTCGGGCTTAAGGTTTGTTTGGTCCTGTCAGCGCCGAGTTTTTTTAGTGTCAGGTCAATAGCCTTTTCAGGAACGATACGTCCCAGTAGCATCCGGCCATCTTCTGTTTTGACACGAATTACCCTAACGTGACCTGTCGGCAGCCTATCCCAGATAGGAAGCAGTGCGCCGCTTATCAGGTTAACTTTTTCAACACGAAACTCCGAAACCTTTCCCAGGGCTTCGTTCCATGCTGTTTCGGCTTCTGATTCAGGGATTTCTCCCCAGTTGCCTTTTTCAAAATCAGCCTTAGATATGTTGTGGCTGCTTGATTTAACCTGACCTTGAACCTGATAGATTTCTACCACGCTTCCATTTGACAGTGTTCTGTGACCATATCGCTTAACCGCATAAACCCGCTCACTTTTGGTGTTCCTGTAAAAACCCTTCAGCTTTGGTAATCGTGAAGCATTTTCAAAAGAAACCTTTTTGTTTTTGTGATGTGCCTCCAGTGCAAAATATTTAGTTTCAGCTCCGGACGATTCATCAATAAACACGGACTTCTCTTCAGATACAACAACCTTGTCTGCCCGGTAATTCTCTAAACCAACATCAAGGGTCCCATCTGCAATGGCTTTTTCTACTTTAGCATCAAGTCTTTTTATGAATTCTTCAAAGATTTTGTTTTGCAGTGTAGATTCAAGAGCCAGAATGCGGTTAAGGAATTTGGTAATGTCTCTCAAATCAGGGTTTTCGTTACTGACGTTTCTATTTTCGTCAAGCATGTTACTAAGGCCCATCTTCGACAGCAACTCTTTAGCGGTAATCCCTTCTATTTGTCCACCGGCCAAATTCTCATAGAACTGCTGCAGAGCATCCCTGGCTAAATCACTTTCAAGGTTATCCTTGGCACTAAAAAGCCCCTGGCTGCCGGTTTGCCTCTGTCCCTTTGTCAATGCCCCCAACTGGTCTAATCGCCTGGCAATAGATGAAATAAAACGTTTCTGCCCTTTAAGATTAGTTGTAACCAATACATAATGAGGGGCATTGGCTTGGTTGGTCCGGTGAGTCCTTCCAAACCCCTGGACAGCGTTATCCGCTCTCCAGCCAGCCTGAATCAAATAGTGAACCCTGCGCCGCTGATTTTTCTCTTTAAGGGAAGCATGGTAACTGCGCCCAGTTCCACCGGCATCAGAGAACACCAGTATCTTTTTCTTATCGTCAAGAAAAGCCTGAGCGTCAGCGGAAGCATGTTTTGGTGTTCTTGATTCAAGTTTTGCCTTCATGCGCCCATCATCCGACTCACGAACAACCCTGCGGGTACGTCCGGTAATTTCGGCAACCATTTCAGTCCCAAACTCATTCAAAATAATCTCCAGCGGGCCTTCCGGCACTTTTAACGCACCCAGTTTTGACAGAAGTTCTTCCTTCATTTCCATTGCTTCCTGGTTTACAACCGGATTCCCATGACTATCAACCACCGGCCTAGAACGAATATTGCCGTTATCATCTTCATACTCTTCATATTGTTGAATAGGAAAACTCTTGTCAAGATACTGCATCAACATATCACGGGGAGTGAGATCTAAATCTTCCAAACTGTCTTCTTCGTTCATTTTGGCAATGGCACGATTCTGAGCTGCCTCATTAGTGTTAACCAATTGCATTACAACAGCGTTTCCGTTTGCCAAGTCTTTTTTTACCTGCTCTACCACTGAAGGCATCTGGACGGAAGTTAGTACCTGATTAAAGAATCTCTGCTGAGCCACCCAAAACTGACCTATGGCCCTGCCCTTGGAGTAACCGTCTTTGCCCTGACCGGTTTCCTCTAATGCTTTATTAACGTTCTGCAGGACAATCTGCCATGCTTTAGCCATTTCATCATATATTTCCGTCTGTTCAGGGGTAAGATTATGTTCAAGCGTACCATAGGTTACTCCGTCATAGCTCAGGTTACGGGCAATATAAGCGCCCATGGCCTTCATATCGCGGGCAACCAGCTCCATTGCCGCTAACCCACCGGCCTGAACCTTGTCGATGAAATCAAGCTTGTTGGCAAACGGAGTGCCTTCCCCCCAGAGACCCAACCGGTCAGCATAAGCTAAATTAGAAACCTCAGTGGCGCCGGTTGCTGAAGCATATACAATCCTGGCATCAGGTAAGCGTTTTTGCAATTCTATGCCGGCAAGTGCCCTGGTAGAAGGTTTTTTTGCCCCACGTTTTCTTTTTTGGGTTATGCTGTTCTGCATTTGATGAGCTTCGTCGAAAACAATAACCCCATCGAAATCCTTACCCAACCAGTTTATTACCTGGTCAATCCTTGCAGATTTACCTTCCTTAACAATCAGTTCACCGGTTTTAGAAGAACTTAGGCCTTGACCAAGAGTATCATAAGTTGTAAATAAAACCCCGTCCTTTTGTTTGACTGGGGTGCCCATTTTAACATTGCCTAGCTCAAACAACAGTTTCTTGTCGCCGCCAGTAGCCTCAAAGTGTTCAAGAGAATCATTAAAAAGTGGAGCGTTCTTACTTATCCAGACAGCTTTCTTGCGTCCCTGTCTGATATTATCCAAGATAATACCGGAAATTTCCCGGCCCTTACCAACTCCCGTACCGTCCCCAATAAAGAAACCCCTCCTTGTTCCGTCTGGAAGGGTTTGTTGATGAGCTTGCCCGGCATACACAACAGATTCTAACTGTGCTATTGACAACTTACCTTCACTAACTGTTTCCTTGGGTAAGTTAGGTGTATATGTAGGTGTTGGAGGTTCTACGGCAGCCATAGCTGCGCTTTGGGCAAGTGCGCCGGGGTGTTGTTTTGCGCCCGGAATCTTTAGTTTTTGAGGCATATAATCAGTAAAAACAGCATCAGACAATTCCTGATCGGTTTGTTGTACTGCCTCTGACTCTGACTCAACCTTAATCTCCGTTTTTGCGGTTTTGGCAGGTTTTACTGTTCCGCTTCCCGGCTCCTTGGCTGTTTCTCCTGGAGTGCGTACATCAGTCTTTCCGTCAGGTACTCCGCTGCTTCCAGTGGTGTCTTCCTGGCCAGTTTCTTTGGATTGACCCACGTTCCCTGCTGGTTCCCCTGGTCCGGGCCCTCCCTGGTCAGAAGGTTCATTGCCTGTTCCGGGTTCCCGTGGTACAGGAGTTTTTCCACTTGTTGTCTCAGGTCGTGGTGTTCGTTCCTGTTTTCCGGGTTGTTGGGTATTATCTTCCCGCTCTGCAGCCCCCAACTTATCAGTTGGTACAGGTACAGTAGGCTCGGGTCCGGTTTCTGGCCCGCCCTGTTCAGTAGGTTTTTCGCTAGCAGGTTTACCGGCTGCCTGTTGAGTCGGTCTATTCTCTGATGTAATCCGGTCATTCTTAATCGCCTCCAATAAAGGAAGTGCATCTTCCAACGTATCTACACTATTAACAACTGTGCTGTTAATTCCTTTAGGCAATGGACCTGTTTTGTCAATAACCACCAATTGAACGCCGAAATTAGTGCCATACTTGCTATAATTCTTCCCATTTATGCCTATGTTTGCACGGATATTGTAAGTTTCCCGTAGTTTATTCCACCAGCCCTTGAAGTTTGCGGCATTGTCAGACATCCCCTGTCCAACAATCGCCACCAGTCTGCCTCCTGGAGCCAGCTTCTTTAATGCCTGTTCCATGTGCATGATTGCATTTTTAGTATCATTCTTACTTCTTATTCTTGCGGTCGATGAAAACGGTGGATTCATTATAATAACGGTAGGTTTGATATCCTTTGGTAAGACATTGTTTAATTGTTCGGCATTCTCAGTGAATACCTGATCAAATCCCATTTCTTTTAGCACTTCAGCGCGTCTGGGAGAAAACTCGTTAACGATGACCTCTCTTGCTCCGGCCGATTTTGCAAATACCGCTAACCCACCAATTCCGGCACTGGGCTCCAACACAATATCGTTATGGGAAATGTTTGCTACCCATGCGGCAATATACGCTATATTGGGTGGAGTAGAAAATTGCTGCAACCTGTCCTGTTCTTCTGTCCTCTTGGTTTGAGTGGGGATTGCCTCCAATATTTCCTGCCTGATAGATTCTAAGATGCGTTTAGCCTGCTCAGCACTAACCATCGGGCCAACACTCTTTTTATGTTCCAACAGGTAGAGGTTAACTCCCAACTCCAAAGCGTCATAAGCATCTTTGGAAGTGTATTTCTTTTCTGCCTGAGTACCCTCAAAGAACCGATCGGCAATCTTAAATAGCTCAGCGGAAGTGAATTTTTGGCCTTGTACCAGCATATCCTTAACAGCAACAGCCACTTTTCTGCTTGGAGTAGCCCGTTCTTCTGGCTTTGGTTCCTCAGTAACAGGTTCTTCTTGCTTTGATTGTACCTCATTTTCCCCAGTTTTGGCAACTTCTTCTTGTCTGTCAATTTTTCCCTCTTCTTTTTGTGGCTGCACCTTCGCATCTGCCTTGCCAGCCTGATAAAACAATTGTGTTAGAAAATGTGGAAATTGTGAATCTATTTCCTGGTCAAAAGGAACATCAATTGTCCTGATGCCCTCTTTGCCAGCCTGATACCATTTTTCAAAAAACTGCCTATATGCCTGCACATATGGGTCTTCTGGCTTGTTTAAGTCAGCCATAACATGTTCGTTATTGGCCCATTTTTTAAAGACATTGTTACCGGTTCTGCCGTAAACAAGAAGTTTTTTGGGTTCCAGTTGTTTTGGTTTTTCTCCGTCAACAGGCTCCTTTGCAGGTTCTACTGTAGACTCCTTGCCAGATTCCGTTGAAGCCTCTGTTAAAGATTCTTTTGCAGGTTCTGTTGAAATCTCCGCTAATGATTCCGGTTCGGTCTTTGCCTGTTCCTCTGCGGAGCTAATAGATGGCTGTTGCATAGGTTCAACAGGCTGCTCTACCGGCTGTACAGGAGGCTCTGCTGGCGGTTCTACTGGTTGATCTGTTGGTTGTTCTACCGGCTGTGGTACAGGCTGCTGTGGTTCAATAGGTTGCTGTACCGGAGTTTCCCCTGGTTGCTGTATGGACTGCCCCGCAGGTTGCACCGGCTGAATAGGCTCCGGTTGCTCAGCCGGTTGAGCCTGTTCGCTCTTTTGTTTTTCGACCGCCTCTTTTTCCACATCTGCAACGTCCTGGATTACTTCTTGCATTGAGTCGCCGACAACCTTATCGCCTTCCTCGGTCCCGGCAAACTCATCGAACACCTGTTTAACTGCTTCTTCTACAGGTGTGCCGGCATCAACTTTTTCCTGAACAGCAGTTTCCAGAGACTTTCTGGCTTCTTTTGAAGCCTTATTGTATGCTCTGGTCTGCATTTCATGCTGCAAGGCACCAATAATACCGGGGCCACCGCCAAGGACCAACCCCTGTGCAATAGATTCCTGCATAGCCGGGTCAAAATTAACTTCGTCACCCAAGGAACTGCGCTGGATTACTTCCTGTGCGCCTTCTTCCAGTCCTTCAGATGCTCCTGCCATACCAACCCTGCCCGCACCTACAGCTGCTCTTCCCAACTTAGAATCTGCTGCCGCACCAAGCATTCCCCCTAACCACTTAGGGGCCGGACTAAACATGGCAGCCAATTCCGGCACGTTGGTAACGGATAACAGGGCAGCGTTTTTCAGAAAAGCATCATCAGCAGCCTGCATTGCCTCTTCTTCCGATAGGCCCCTGTTTTTTGCCTCGGTGTAAACTCCCCCGGCCTCCAGTGCAGCTTCTAACGGTACACCGCTCGAGAGCCCTCCCAATGTCTTTAATAATTTTGTTCCCCAGTTCCCCAGTGAACCCAGTTTGCCCCATCCGGCAGCTCCGGCTACAACCCCCCCGGCCTCGGCACCCAAAATTGTTGGGATAAGGAGGGATGCCATTAGGGGAACGTTTCTCATGACGTTTCTGGTATAAAAACGCGGGTCAGCAAGAGTTTTCCATCCCTCAAACTTAATAGGCGGCGACCAATCTGGACTAGTATATAAATCTGCGGTATATTCGCCAAACTCACGCATTCCTTTACCGGTTTCACTCAAGCCCTCGATGCCAAACTTGTCACCAGCCCATTCCATACCGCCACCATAAGACATGGGAATGTTTGAATACATCCCTGCAACAAGTGACTTAAAGGCATCGGTATTGCCAATTGTCACAAGAGGTTTTTCAATAAAATCTGGCACTGTTTCACCTTGCAGGGACTTATGCAATGCTGTCGGGTTCTCCAGTGTTGGAATCAAAGGGTCTTGGGCATGAACAACATCAGAAACCGTTGGAACAGTATTCCCCAGGAAGTCAGGCATAACAGGAGAAGATGGCTTAAATGGCACCGTGCCCTGTGGGACAGAACCTTCTCCGGGCAATGCCTCAGGTGGAAGGGCAGGCGTTACTGCTTTCTTTTTGAAATAATCAAACCCTCCTGCCGGAACCAAAACAGGGTTGCCGTTTGCGTCCTGAGTCCACCCGCCTATTTCTTCACTGGGTATGCTGCCAGGGATATTGCCCGGTACGCCCCCTGGAACACCACCGGAAACACCAAAAGCGCTCCCACTTGGAGTAGGAACGCTTCCACTGTTCTTTTTAAAATAATCAAAACCACCTTCCGGCACCAATATGTCTCTTCCGTATTCATCCTTGATCCAGGGCATTTTTAAACCCCCTCTTGGTTAATACCACCCGTTTTGCTGGTGAAATGCCACAGCTTTTTGAGGCGTACCATACCTTTTTTTGATATAATCTATACCCGCCACAACCTGCTTTACCGGGTCAGACGTTTTCTGATAACCATAATTCCCCCATGTGCTGTCAAGAAACTGCATCAATCCGTAGGCAGTGGATTTCGGGTTTTGTGCTGTTGGATTTCCGCTTGATTCTTCACCAATAATCCAAGCTAATGGTTCGGCCCAATCAGCCCCTACACCGGCAATTTTTATTGCATCATTTATCCATGAAGTAACGTTTCCACCCTTGGTGTTTCCGTTGCCAGTGCTATTTCCCTTCGGTGTAGGGGTTACGGCTCCCCCTGGGGAGGGTACATGTTCATGTAAGGGTTTGGTACGCCACCGGAAGAGTCCAGGCTGCCGCTATATTTAGCAAAGTATTCAGGCCACTTCATTGCCATAGCTTTAAGAATAGATGCTACGTCTGCACCCTGGCCAGCAATTTGCGAACCAAACTTACTCAAATAATCAAAAGCGGCTTCCGGACCATCGGCACCAAGCACCTGGTTGATGTAAGTGTTGGTTGCTATGTAATTTTTGTTTTGAAGCTGATTCTGATCATCCATCATATTGTGATATCTTGACTGTTCATTAATTCCAGCCATGCTTGTACTGTATTGGTTTTGAAGCCCCTGACGTTCCAGGTTTAACCCTTCATTTTGTACATGTGCCGGCCATGTTAACCCACCCTCAAACATTCCCGTTACACCGGCCCTCTGTGCCTTTTGTCCCATGCTCCAGTTATCACCGGCATACCCCGGCGCAAACTGCCCTGCTCCGGTCTGGAAGCCTTTATTCGGGTCAGATCCCCACAACTCCTGCGGCATGTCAATTGGGCTGCCACCGGAAGCAAGATAATCGCCCCTTACTTTGCTGGCCTGCATATTGATATCGTTTTGCTGTTCCGGATTTGCAGTTGCCCATTGGTCACCCAATGTTTTCAGGGCTTCCATGAACGGAGTTGCCCGCTGCTCTTTTTGGTATCCGGTGATAGCATTTGCCAGCAAAGGAGCAGCCTGATAAGGGTCCAATCTCTGCTGTCCACCGTTTGGAGATAATTGTGCCAGTATTTCAGCTAAATCCATTCAAGACCCCTCCTTTAACCGTACATAAACTGACTTAGAAGCTGAGTTAACATGGTCTGGTCGATAGACTTGTCCTGCAGGGCCATGTTTGCTATTCCCATTGCCTGTTGCCACTTCTGCTGCTGTGCTTGCTGTTCCATGGCCCGTGACATCTGTTCCAGCTCCGAAAGCCGCTGAGATTCCAATGTACCGCGCCTGGCCTCTGTGTCGGTCATCATTCTGTTTGCAGATGCTTCAGCTGCAGCCAATTCTTCTGCCAATCCGGCCAATTTCGCAGCCTTCTCCCCCTCTTTTTCCTGAGACCACTGGATAACAGGGGTTGTTCGCTTCTCTGTTTCCCAGTTCACAACACCACTCCTGCCCATGCCGCGGGCAATAGCGTTTTCCAGGGCATAATTCCTAGCTTCTCCAAGCATGGCCTGAGTACGCTCCGGGACACCGGAATAAGCGGCTTCTGTTTCTGTCTTTGCTTTGCCGTAACCAGTAGTCGCCTTTTGAATCATGTCAGTGATTGAAGACAGGACAGGATCAACCTGTAAGGTTGCATACTCACTGGCTTGGGATTTCATCTCATTAGCAGACGGCGGCGTATACGCGGAAGGCTGGTTAAGTATGCCCAACAAGAGTTGTTCATAATATGGCCAGTTATTGGCATTTGTTTGTTGTGGCTGTTGCTGTTGAACTGGCTGCTGCTGGGTTTGTTGACTAGGTTGATTGGTTTGATTTGAAAAGTACTGCGGATATGCCTTCATAAACGCTGCAGCCTGGTCAGGGTGCGAAAGATTCCCCTGTCCCTTGCTGGTTATTTCGTTTGCATATGATTGAGGATCTCCCTTGAAATAGTTATTCAAAATCTCTGTATATGATGGAACATAGGATGACCCGGAAGAACCCGAACTGCTCTTAGAACTACTGGAGCCAGACGAACTCCCAGATGACCCCGAACCTGAACTGGACGAACCGCCACTTGGAGCCTTTTCACTTTTATAACTGCCATCAGCGTTAACGCTTGTTATTCTGTAGTTGCCGCCGGCAGTTTTTACAATGTCACCAGACTTCAGTCCTTTTGGAGCCTTGCCATCAGGGTTTACTTGTACTATTGCCACTTAGAACCCTCCCCTCAAACGATACTGTGCCAACAACTGCAGTAACTGTTCAAGGCCCATGTTGCCAGATTTACTTCGCCAGCGGTCTTGCATTTGCCTACGTGGGTCTTGCTGATTCGGCATCTCGTTAAAATTAGGGTTACCACCGGTGTGAAGCGGCCTCTGTTGTGGGGCTTCCGGCCCATGACCCGGTAAATACTGCCCGGTCTGCTCATTAAAAAACGGCGTACCACCGGTGTACATCATCCCCGGCTGCGGTCCCTGTGGTCTTGTTACAGGTTCTGGCCTTTTCTGCCTCATCAGCCGCTCAGTTGAAAGCTTTGCGAATCGCTCTGCAATAGGATTAATCACTTTACAACCCTCCCTTATTGATTCTTTTCTCAATGACCGAGAACTTACTTTCTAACGCGTTTAGCCGTATGTCTTTTTCGGCTAATTTAGCCTCTGCTTCGGCAAGCTGCTTTTTCAACCGGGGAATTATCTCCGATTCCGGTTCAGCATTTTCCGCAAGGTGTTTTATTGCCTCTGTACGGCTGGCATATTTAATACCGCTTGCCTTTGATTTATATACTTCATAATCCAAGGGTTCAATCTGGTATAAAACATCCATTTCCTGCAGCATTGCTTCTGCAAACGGCACATCACCAGCAGAATATACTACTATGCCGTCATTCTCCAATTGGAAAGGAGTCAGTTTTTGCCTGACTCCTTTGTCTTTTGTATCAAGTTTTTTCGGTGTAACCTGTCCTGGGAAACTTGTTCTAATAAAATGAGTAGCGAACACAACTACTCCGTCATTTACTTGAACATACAATTTTTACCCCCCTTTCTCTTATTGGAGAGGCAGGCCCATGGCACCCCTTATTTGGTCAGCCCAAACATGAGCCGCTTTTGCACCGTCAATATCTTTGTGCTTACTCTTTTCATCCCAGACCTTTTTGCATCTGTTTATTTCTTTAACCCCTTCTTCTTTATCTATCTTGTACCATTCAAGCCTTTCTGTGCATGTCAATGGATATTCTTTTATTAATTCGGTTTTTGTTAGTATCCAAACCTTTTCCTCAGGTCCTGGCCGTGAATAACATGGTTTAAATACAACCCTTCTTGCTAACTCTGACCCAAAAACACTTCTAAAGTCTTCAGCAAATAATTCTTCCGGATTATTATAATATTCATCATATCCGTCACGGTGTTCCTTTTTGTCTGGTTGGCGAATTTTATTAACATAATCGCGTAAATCCTTATCAGATAAATACCTAAACCTAACTAGATGCCCTATGCCATGAGAAACAAAGTAACGATTCAGGGAAGCATTATAAGGGATTTCGATGCCGTTCACGGTGATTCTTACATTAGGTCTTTGAAAAGCAAAAAGATACAAAATACCGTCTCGGGTAGCAAAATCACCAAGGGAGCCGTACTTTTTATGGGTGAATCTTTTGTGGACCACATTAATTGGTATTTGTGTTTCTTTTAAGAGTGGAAAGCTATTTTCAAGAAAAGACAGTTCATATACCACATCAGCAACAGAGAACATTTCTTCATCACTTTTTATGGGATGTGTACTGCCATAACCCAAAGAAATGTCTCGAAATTCTGTTATGGTTACTTCGGCTAAAGCGGTAGAAGAATTTAGCAACATAACAAGTACTAGCAATATAGAAATTAAATATTTACGCATTATTAAACACCTCACGCTCTAATTTAACCACTTATTGCCTTTGTTGTCAACATTACACTCTGTTTCCAGCCACAGTTATGGTGCCAGTACCCGAATCTGAAAGGCTGCCAGTTACCCCGCTTGTTAAAAGGTCGTTATTTGTCACAACATTATCTTCGCAATCTATATTGGCAATACTAATCCCGTATCGCGGTTGATTGGCAAGAGAGCCTTTTCTGCAGAGATTCAATTGCATGTTGTTTCTACTGGACCCTGAGTAAACGCAAATATTATCATAGGTATTATTGGTCTTCTGGCTGTTTTCTGAGCATGTATTACTTGTTATACTGTTATCAGAAGAACCGTATGCTACATAAATACCTTGTTCTCTGTTTAACCTGCACGTATTACCGACAACATCATTGTTGGTGCCACCACTCAGGTAAATTCCTTTAGTACTCTCAAAACAGGTGTTGCCATTTATTGTATTGTGATGAGAAAGAACATATATCCCAAAAATTGCTCCTCGGCACGAATTTCCCATGACTGTATTATTGTCTGCAGATATACTAATTGTTGCACTGTCAATACCTCCGACAGATTCTAATACGTTCCCATTAATAATGTTCCCTTCAGAATTAACATATAAACGAATTCCATGTGCGGTTCCGGTCGTGATACCAATGTCTCTTATCGTGTTTTGAGAAACAATATTGTTAGTGGACTCGTTTAAATAAACACCGTAAGTCCGAAAGTTTTTCACCTGACAATCTGTTATGTTACAATTTACCGCCTTTGCAAAATATATTCCAGTTGCCCCGCCTTTTAATTGGGCAATATTTTTGTTGCCATCAACTAAAATGTCCTTTACGCATATATTAATATTCCCATTTACCGTATCTGAGTTTGTAATTGCGATGGGCACACTTTGGGTATATATTGCCTTGATTACAGTTGAGTTGCCCTGCCCTTGTAATGTTACGTTTGAAGGCAAAACTATACTTCCGCTTACCATAAAAGTACCATCTAGCAATTCAATTTTCCCGCCAACAGCACCCAAAGCATTTATTGCTTGGTTTATCGTATCCTGGGCACTAGTAGACCCTGTAGGCACAACATAATCAGCGCGTTTTATATTTGTCGATGTATCCGTATCACCTACGATAAACGTTGCCCCAACCTTGGAAATTTGATCCCCTGGAACACCGGCAACCGTTCCGGTAACATCACCTGCAAAGGCCACGCTGGCAGAAGGCAGGTAAGAGTTTTCTTCTGCGATAGATGGCTGTATAATAGCCGACTTCAATATCCCATCAGCATTTATATCCTGATCGACCATCCGGTAGGCCTGCACCCCAAAGGTATAATATTTGTTTGCGGGTTTCCCCTGGAAAATGATAGCCCTTTTTTCTGCACCTACATAGTGATCTGTTTCCTCTGCGGGATTAGTGCCAAAAGCATAAGCACCTGAGGTATCCCCGGACCGCACCCACACAACAAACCCGTCAACATTGTAAGCGTCTCCCAAACCATCAAAGCTCCATTCAACACTTATATCTGCCGAACCATTAGTGTTAATGGTATGGTCAATTGCCGAGCCATCAGCAGCAATAACCGGGTCTGCCGGAACAGTGCTTATCCGGTCATTCCTGGTATCAAAATTCGTTGCTACCGCAGACCAGGAGTCCTTGTTTACCTCAACCAGTTCATTTGTCGGCACTCCGATACCGTTCTCATAAACCTGCAATTGGTTCACATAAAAGGTTAAACCTTCCATTATTGCATTAATTTTGCGCGCCAGGGTAGATAAATCTTCGTCACCTGTTATTCTGTAAGGCATTTGAAAAGGTTGGTAAGCCAAAGATCATCACCCCTTACTTAACAAGTCCCTTGTCGTAGTATGATTTTAGCCCGGACAAACAAAAATCTTTGTCAATCGTGCCATGTTCGAACCTGGGCTGATACTGCCGGCCCTTGGCACCTATCAACCGATACCGGCGAACAGCATCAATATCGGTCTTTACTGTGGGGGTTATCCATGAACCAAGGTTAAGCCGGTATTTGAACACGGCTGTATTTAGTCCGGACACATCTGTAGCAAACACATCCATGAAATTCTTAACCCGTACAGGGTCTTTATCGTCAAAATTGGGACCTACCCAGTATGCTTCAATGGCTGAACCGATATCGTTATAACCGGTGTTCTGCTTAACAATAAATCCTGAAGCATTGTGCCCGGTATAAAGCTCTTCTCCGGTCCCACTGTCAAATTCGATCGCGCAGCTAGGAGTAATTCCCCGGAATATCCACCAGCCTTGAAGTTTTACGTCATAAGCCAAAACCAGGTTTGGTACAGTACTAGCCCCTTCCGGCACTGCGAAACAAAGAATGTTGTAGTAAGGATTATAATAAGCAACTGATTTTTCAAGATATTGCTGATTCACGTTGGCCCACGTGCGGGGAAGCTTGGTTTCTATGATATTTCTTGACTGTAATGTATCGAAAAACATCGGGCCCTGATAAGAGATATAATAAAAATAGGGCTCCATTACGAACCCTGCCCTTGGTCCCACCACTCCGTAATTCTGTTCAGGGCAACTGCTCCTGAAATCATCAAGGCTGGTGCCCATGAGGTTGAATATGCGCCGTTTTTTACAACATAAAACCTGCTGCCCATACCTGGCCAACATTGTCAGGCTATCACCGTCACCCTGGTCAAATTTTTTCTCATTTACACCGGGCCAAGTCTCCGGAGCAAATGAATCAGACCACCGGATTGTGTCCGGGTCAGTAATCACGAACAATTTTTCATGCTGCAGGACCGGGCATTGACCCACCGGCGCATTTGCAAGCGCTGAAACCGGATTTGTCCCATCATACTTAAACGGGGCATTTGCACCGTCAAAACCGACCATGTAATTTACGCATGTTTCAAACATGATCGGATTGGTTGTAGATAATCCGGTTTTTATCTGCACAAAAGCACTGGTACCGGAATCCCAGTAATAAACCTTGCCGTTTGCTGCGGCAATCAGTTTCCGGTTAATCGGACCGCCATAATAAAAAGCATGAAGGCCTTGTATGGCGGCAGCCAGTGCAGAAGAATTAAGTTTGGTTTGTCCTTTGCGTTTCTGAAGCCGCCCAGGGGTGATACAAATGCAGTTCTGCACATCAGTACATTCGTTGGCGGCCACAAGCCCATCTTCCACAAAGTCATTCATGCCACCGGAAAAATCTATGACCGGCCATGCCGGAGTATTGGAAGTAATCATTATGACCAACTCCCTGCTTTAACCCGGTGTGACTGCCGGTTTTGCTTCTTATCTAGGTCTAACCAGTCTTCAGCTTCGCTGAGCCATTCATCTGACCAATACTTAGCCTGGGCAATATCCTCATTGTCTTTGTATCGTTTGTGAATAGCAAAAGCGATAAGAGCCTCTTCACAACCGGAAAACTCAGGCGTGTCAGTATCTAAGGACATTGTTGCAGGTTTCGGTACATAAATAATAGTCCCTGAACCGGTATACTTGGTTTCAAGGACTATCGTGCCGTTACTGATCTGATATTCTTCCGGGGTGGTATTAGATTCATACTTGGGAAAAACAAATTCACTTTCCGGCGCCAGATTACAGGGATACCCGCTAAAAGCCAGCTTCTTTAATATCAAACATGTTGCCGGAATGGTTGCTTCCCCGGAAACAAAGGCCAAGGTTGCCCTGGCCCTCCGTTTTGACATTTGAGCCAGCTTTTCCTGTCCTTTGTTTAGCAGGACATCGTTATCGTCACTGGTTCCAACTCTGTTTGCTACTCTGGTTCGCATCTGCAAAAGTGTTAGTGCCAATAAGTCCACCCCCTTGGATTAGATTCCTTCCCATGCAAGCCTGGAAAAATAGGGCTTCATTTCTTCTCCTACGCCTCGCAGTTCATTTCTCCTATCCTTTTCGGCAATCCGTTCAATCTTTTCGTTATGTTCATCTATTTCCCGAAGCAGGTTTTTACGATATCGGAGATCACTTGCCCTGGTGATATACAGTGTCCGGTAATCAAGCTCATCATAATAAATGGTAATCCCATAGGTGTTTCCTTTGTGGGCTAGGTTATGGACCTCATATTTCTGTGTTTTGGTGTTTAGCACCAGGAAGTAATTTGGGTCCATTTCCCGGAGCCGTTCCGGGATGCCTAAAGCTGACGTAAAGATAGGCTGCAGGTGTTGTTTGCCCTGCAGCCTATCATGGATCTGAGTTTCATATGAAGCTTTGCTCATTCGTGTTTTCACCTCTATTAGAAATATGGTTATCGTGCTAACGCTCTTCGTTAGTTGAATAGATATTTTCACCCAAACTGTGAAAAAATGGTATAATGTTCTCACAAACAATTTAAAAGGTAGGCGAAAATATGAAACGCATATTAAGTTTTCTGTATAAAAAAATCGTCTTGTTTTGGTTAAAATTCAGAAACCGTAATTTGAAAATACTAGGTTCTGTTCATATCAGTGGATATCCTGAAATATCGATTGGCAAAGACTCTAAATTAATCATTGGCGATAATGTTACATTAAATTCTAGCAACCATGATTATCACGTCAACATGTTTGCCCCCGTTAAATTACTCGCAAAGCGTAAAGGTGCTACAATAATTGTCGGGGCAAACACAAGGATTCACGGCAGTTGCATCCACGCCTTTGAAAAAATCTCAATCGGTAAAAATTGCTTGATAGCCGCGAACTGCCAGATATTTGATGAAAGCGGACACAGTATTTCATTTGATGATACCACCAACAGACTTAAAACCAGAGGAAAAACCAAACCAATAGTGATAAGGGATAATGTTTGGATTGGAACCGGATGTATAATCCTTCCCGGAGTAACCATTAAAGAAGGTAGCGTAATAGCCGCTGGAAGTGTGGTTACAAAAGATGTGCCAGCCTACTGTTTAGCCGGGGGAAATCCCGCCAAGATTATACGGCAACAATAACTATAAACTTAGTGTGGTTATCTCGTTATCTGTTTCAATAAGTCCTTCACAAGCTATTGAGTAATCAGGATTAACTCCAGCTATCTTGTTGTATCCGCAAAAAGCATTATCCGCACTAATAGATACTCTAAAACTAAGCTGGTGTTCAACGTAAATGTCATTGCCTTCAAAAATCATTTCAGGCATAAGCACGTATGGAAATTCTATCACCCTGTAAATCGTATTTATTTCTGCTCCCATCATAATCACGGCTTTATTTATATACTCTTTACTGACATACGCCTTGTTGTTTTTTATCACCCTAACACTGTCTGGAACAATGCCTTTTACCTTGAATATAATATTATCGCAGGACAATGGGTCAGTTGAGTCAATTGCCAGTTTTACATTGTTACGGTAGACATTATTTTCGCAATATACCTTCTGTCCTGTCAAATACGCAGAATAAACCATTGCATGCTCATGGTTAGTTTTAATTCCTTCCACCCAATTATAGGTGTAATGGATTTCTTTTGCTTCGGACAACACCATGCAATTGTAAACGGCTCCATCTCCATCAAGATACCAGTCATCATCATTAACCATTATATTGCCCGAAACCATAAGCATTTCTTTGTTATTTGTTCTCTCGCTTGTTAAGCCATCATACAAAAAACAACTTGAATTTTTAATTATGTTGTCTTGAATCGTGCATAAACCATAACTGTAATTCTCTATATTGATAAACTGAGCGGCATATATGACGGCATAGTCAAGGGCAGTCGGATTAATTATTTTGTTATCTGTGATGTTGATACTTCTGAAAACTGAATCAGATTCTACGGGGCAGGTGGCTCTAAATCCAACCATGTAGCCACTTGTTTTGTTGTTTTTAAATGTAAATTCTTCGATATCAAAAACATTTTGTTCGGTATCTGTGTACCCGGCCATAATTCTTGGCTGAAACAATGTACTTTCATTTATGAATTGAATATTTTTAATTAAAACTGTTTTCGTGTCCTGTGTCAGTCTGAACAAAACAGGGCGAACATCAGTAATAACAGTATTACAGTAAAATATCAAGGAACCATTATCGCCACAAAGCAATAAATCACCGACTGCATTGTCTTCCGTCATATTAATAGGGTCAATATAATAAGTATCATCAATATACACTTCTTGTCCCGTCTTTGTTGCTAAAATCAATGCGTCACAATTTACTGCGGCTTTAGTGCTATCATTGGGAACAGCGCCAAATTCCTTGATATCTATAACTACTTTTTTTTGGAAATGGTAATTACTGCTCCATTCGTCAGCGTTTTTTGCTCGACCACTTCCATATCGACATTACCTTCTTCATATGTATCACCAACATTTAAAACAGAAACATCAGTCATTATACCACACCTTCTTCCTCAACAAGTAGCACTATTTTACGCTTATTGGTTTGGGTAACATCTGAGGAGTTTTTGTAATAAATTTTTAGCGGAGTGTCATTGTCGAACGAGACTGCAAATAATTTTGTTAAAAAGTCGGCTAAATCAGACGGACTTGAAGTTACTCCGGTCCCTGCCTGATTAGAAAATATCAAATTACTGCTGTATGTAGTTGTAATTATTCCGATGCTAACATCTAGTGTAGTATGTGGTATAAACATAGCAATATAATGTGTGCCGGTAGTGCCGCCAGGAGCAGTGACGCTTGCAGAAAAACCTATTATTTTATATTTTTTCCCCGTTGGTGGAGTGACAGTTATTGTTTCACTCGAACCTGCTGCTATCGCAGCATCTGACGAAGCGTCGATAACTGATACTGCAATATTTCTTCCCGTTACTTCGACAGGCTGGGAGCCGGTCACCGTTGTCGTCACGTTCTTTTCCGCCACCGCTATTTCATACTGAGTCCCGGCTACAACAGATATTCCATCTGCTCCAAGCGTAAACGGTATGGCGGCCCCACCTATGGGTATGTTTCCTGCAACAAAAACAGCATCGACAATAAACTTATCTGACACACCAACAGTATTAGCAATTAAATTTTGCATATCACCTGCTGCCAAGAGCCGCGGGTCACCCAAGCCGTCCAAGTTGACAGTGATGGTCAGCACTGTACCTTCCAGAGAGGCAATTGTATCCCCAGTTGTATCTACACCCTGCACAATCTCAACCGAGTAGGCATTACCTGCTTCACCATCAAGGTCTCCCTGGCAGCGGATGGTAACCTGGCCTTCCGCGTCCTGGCCGGAACCAATCACAGCCGATGCCGCTACCGGGTCAAGAATAGCTGGGAAGATAAAGGAATTTGCCACGCTTCCAGTAATTCTTCGGAAATAGTCTACCCCATCGATGGTGATTTTGACTACCTTGCCGATAAGTACATCAGCTTCGAAGTCTTTTGTAGAGTCGATTACCATTGTTTCTGTTCCGTCCGTAGCGGTTCCCCGAATAGTACTTACTTCCGCCGGAAGCGAACCTGCGCCGCCACCCTGAAGCTGTTTAATAATACCTTTAAGCAATGCTGTAACGCTTGCACTTGCTGTCGGATCAGTTACAGCTGCAGCATTTAATGCTCCTGTTAAGGTTTCCAGATCAGGGCAATCTGCCGCAAATCCATAACTGCCATCACCCAAGTCAACCAGCTTGATTTTGTTTCCACCTATATTGAGATAATCATCAGCCAATTCATTTTCCTCCCTTCATCGAAAATCCGGTACTTGCGCATTGCACCGGATTTCACAGAGAAAATTTCAAATCAAAAACAGAACAGGGAGGGGAGAACCCCTCTCCCGTCTGCTCTTAATGGTTTATACACTAATTATCCCGTTTCGTATACTAGTTATCCTGTTTCGTATACCAGTTCCAATATATTAATCAACCCGATTAATATATTAGAACACTAATAACCGATTGCCAAAACCCTGGCAGTTACGGCAGAAAGGTTAGATTCATTTACAACCTCTGCGGCAGCATCAGCTGATATAGCCCCACCCGTTACATTGCTGATTGCAACCCCGGTCAACGCGGCTACACCTTCATAAACAATCTCAAAATCATCGTTATCGGCCAAAGCCCCAAGATTAACCGTCATATTAGTGACATCAACGGTCCCGGCGACAGCCAAGTCAGCAGCATTTTTGGTTATCTTAACCACATCTGCTTCAGACGGAGTCTTTAAGTCAGTCGGTAAACCAATCTTAGAGCCGATACCAACAGCAATTTTAATGGCGTTATCACAAATATTGTCTACGGTTACATCGGTCACGGTGTCAAACTGCTTAACACCGTACTTATACCGGTATTTAGCAGTTGCCATGGCTTTGTTCCCAGCATCCGATGTAAAAGTAATATCCTCAGTTTGTGCAGCTCCCCTATAAGTACCGGTCACGGTAAAGGTCATAACTCCTTCAAACAGGTTTAAGGGACCGCCTGAATCGTTGTGGAATACGATACATACGTTTCTGCCCATATCGGGATTAGCCGTAGCAGGAAATGCATAAGCAGCATCAGCAACGGCAGTTTCAGCACCAACGAGAGCCCCATTTGTGGGCAATGCATCGGCGTCAGCGTTTTCAGAATCGGTATTAGCCGAACCCTTAATATCCGCTCCGGCATGTACCAATCGCAGTGTCTTGGCAGTGGGGGTAAGAGTATTTACATGACTATGCGCGGCCTGAGCTTTTACGGGTGTAAAAGCCTTTAATTTGCTGTTGTCATGGTCAAATTCAAAAATATATCCGGCAGCGGGTGAAGGAAGAATAAAATTGAGCACCGCCAATCCAAACTGTTTTGCTGTCAAAGCTTCTCCACCGGTCGGGTAACTGTCATCCAGAGTAACATCAGCGGTAACAGCATAACCGTTACCAAACTTATTCCTCTTTTTTACAACTACACTTGCAGCCATAACAATCAAACTCCTTTCTGACTAAGGTTAGATTAATAAAAAGAGAGGGAGAACCCTCCCTCTCTTTCCTGCGAATATTGCTTCAAATTAGTGTTCGGTGATCCCGGACATTTTGACTTGGCCCTTAGGCTTCTGGCAGCCGAGGTCACAATATTTGGCCATGGTTGCTTCCCAAACCGGCTTATTGGCCACACGGTTTAAGACTGCACCGTCTTCATTAAGCCACTCATAGTCGCTCATTTCATAAACCTTCCAGTCGGACAGGTCAAGGAAATAGAGTTCCCCTGGGGCAATGAATTTATCGGCTACAAAGGGCAGTCCATTGAAACTGATAGCCTTGAAACCGCCCTTCAGTTCCATGGTGTTGACAAGCTGCTTCTGAGCGTTGAGCAGGTTCAGGTATCCCCGGCGAACACCGTGAGAACCAAGCATGAAATTAATCTCAGACCCGGCCTCAATATCAGCATCGTCAATACCTTGCTGCATTTTAATCTCAGAGATTTCACCAACAGTGGCAATTTTGGTTGCGTTGAACCATGTTTCGGTTGACCGGATAACATCATAAAGAGTGGTGTTTTCAAAAACACCCTTAAGGCCGGTTATTTCCAAGTCCTTGTTGCCATTGACATATAATACGTCACCATTGCCAATTGAAGCATCGAGGGCAGACAGAACTGCCGTTTTGTTAGCACGGTCAACAGCAGTAACTTCGACACCGGCATTGTCAATTGTCTCGGCATCAACATCGTACACATCAACCAGCATACCAACAGCAAGGTACTGTACTCCAATGTCATTGTTACAGGTAATGGTCTTGGTCCCGGCATTGATACTGGTAATAGTACAAAGAACACCAGTACCGTCACCAACTGCCTGCCTGGACAGGTCACGTTTGCAGTCAATCTCACAATCACTGATTTCGGTTTCCAGCATCCTGGCAAAAGCCCCAACGCTGGACCGGCTGGCCTTGATGGTCTTATCACTGAGCTGAATACGGGCAAACAGGTTCTTGGTTTCCCATTCAGCCTGCTTGGTTTTACGGCTGTTAGAAGTCGGCAAGGTTCCATTGTCTGCCCTATTCCCGATTCCACCCTGCACCCCGTAACGCAGGGCCATAATGATTTTCTTACCTTCAACATGCTCACTAGTGCGCTCGATCTGAGTCAGGAACGCACTCGCTTTTTCGTTCATCTGATAGCGGAGCCCTTCGAGATACCAGAGCTTCAGAGCTTCAGCAATGGCGCTCATGGTGAGTTCAGCCATTATAAATCACTCTCCTTAGGATAAAAAAATTAAGACCCCCCTCCAATAAACCTGGAGAAGAATCCTGCAGCTGCTTTTGTGGCTTCTTTTGCGTTTGTAATCGGGGTAGACGGTGCGGCGGGCGGTGTTCCTCCCGGCTGAGAAGCCATAACAACCGGAGGGGCGCCATTTTGTATTTGTGCTGCCGTCTGCGACAGAATCATTTGTTGAACCTGTGGATTTTGGACAATTTTTTCAATATTGTCCGGATTAGCCAGCATTTCTTCAAGAGTAGGCGGCGGCTGTGGCGTGAAATTCTGCGCCTTACGGCCTTTGGCCATGTCATACGCTGCCTGCAGCGGGTCAGGCATGGTTGCCAGATACGGACCCATTTCGTTGATTATCTGGGTCATATCTGCCTCTAAGTCCGCAAAATCAGACGTATTTGCCTTAAACGCATCCACCTTTTGATTCCACTCAGCAAGCCTGTCCTGGTACTGAATCTTTTCCTGTACCGGGGCAACCATGGGCGTAACCACGTCCTTGATAATCTGAGACAGCGCCTGAACCGGGTTCTTTTCCGGGTCAAGAAGGCTCTCAACAAATTTCTCGTTGATTTCCTTAACCTGTTCCGGGGTGATTTGCGGCTCTGACGGTTGCTGTGGCTGTTGTTGCCATGGTTGTTGTCCCGGCATCTGCTGCGGGTCCTGACCGGGCTGAAACTGTTGTGGTTGCTGGCTGAACGATTGAACCTTATTGGTTAATTCACTGATTGTCCGGCCCTGTTCGGTTAGTTTTGGTTCAAGGTGAGTATAGCTCTTAACAAGGGCCTCGACATTCACGCTCCCATCCGGGTTTTTGAACTTGTCCGGGACTTGGCTTGTCCAGTCCTGGGGTCCAGGTGTTGCCGGTGAGGAAGGTGGTACTGCAGGCGGTTCAGTTTGCACTGGCTGCGCCGGTTGCGCCGGTTGTGCAGGCTGCACCACTGGTGCCTGCGGCTGAACTGATGCTGCCGGATTTGCTCCGGGTATCTTTGATGGGTCATATTGGCTGGCCCCTCCGCTTTTAAAGTAGTCAAGAAGCGGGTTACCGCTCCCGGACGGTTGACCTGGTTGGCTTGACGGTTCGCCGGTTGTAGGTTGACTGGTTACTACTCCTTCCGTGCTCGCTACGGGTGCAGGAGCAGGCGCAGGATCAGAGGAAGGTGAAGCAGGAGCAGCGGAACCAGGGTCACCTGCCGGTCCATCGCCAAACAGGGTCAGGTTAATCCTGAAGTCGCGCAAGGGGTTATCAGCTTTATTCTGTTTTTTCATAAAAAGTAATCCTCCTTAAATATAAAAGCCTTATGCGGCGCATGGTTCGCGTTATCGCATCAAGCCTTTTCGCTGTGTGAATAATCCTTAAACCATTCCTCCGGCAGCAGGCGGCAATAAACCAGGTGCCCCGGGTGGAGGCATTATCTGAGATACTAACTGCTGGGCATGGAGGCCGATATAAGCCATATGTACCTGCACATGCTGCTGGAACAGAACTTCTAACATCGGATTCTGGGCCTTCATAGCCTCATAATCAACGGTTAAGCGGTAATTATTATGCCTGGACATGTGCAGTACATGATCATCGTAAGTAACTGGCATTGGGAACATGCCTTGAACAATATCACGGTTTTCGCGTTCTGCCTTGTTGATATGAACCTCGTTATCATCATCCGTTGCCTCCCAATGGCCCAACTCTATCATTTCAAGCAGCTTTGACTGCATTTCTTTGGTCATTTTCCCTGTTTCCGGGTCCAAGACAAGCGGAGTGCCCATCAGGTCAAACACCATCTGTCTGCGCTGTGCCGGTGATTCTGCCAGTGCAGAGAACGATTCTACAACAACATCATCAGAACGCAAGTCCCCGGCTGTCCAGTCCATAACCTCAACAACATTGTTCCTGCCAATACTACGGAGGGTCCGTGGCAGTTTGACAAAGGCCTTGTGGAGCCGCAGCCATTGTTTCCCCGACTGTACTATAAATTGTTCAATATTTCCCGCTGTGGTAGACAGCCTGGTATCATCCTGTTCCAGTGCAATTGCCAAGCTAACACCTGAGCCTGAAGTGCCGGAAGGTGCCTGGCTTTGACGGCTGAGCTCACTAACCCCAGACAATATACTAATTTCGTTAAGCAGTGTGCGCTCTTCGGTGTCAAACGCTGCCGGCAGCTGGTCATTTTGCACATGTTCAGGCCTGTTAAAACCTTTTTTAAATGGAATAATGGCCCCTGGTGCCCCAGCATTGTCTTCCAGATATTCTTCATCAACGGAATTTTCCTCATATGTCCACTGGCCAATACTGCAGCGGTTGAGGTATTCCGCTTTGCGGTTACGCAGTGCGTTATATCGGCGCTGCGGAGGAATAAGCCGCTCACTGACTGTCTTGCCCCAGAAAATTCCTGGCCTGCGGATACAATCAACCTTGGTGAACGGAAGAGCTAACTGTCCATCTTCACCTACAGGGAACGGCAACGGGCCTTTATAAAGCACTCTGCCGCTGGCCACAATCAACAGCCTGCCTTGGGAAAACTTCTTGGTCGGGATCTCCCAGTATTCCATGACCACGGCATGGTTTTCAAGTTTGGTAGTGACAATATTGAAACCACCAAGACCATAACCAAGGCCACCAATACCGGTCATACTGCGCTGTAGTTGCATGGCTGTTGTCTGTTCTGCCGGTACACGGGTACCCCATATCTCTTCAATTTCGTCGAGATGGTACGTTTTGGCATGGATAATGGACCGGCAGTTAGTGACTTCTTGGTGATAACAGCTGTCAGGATATATTTCCGGCGTAGGTACAGCAACAACATCTAAATTCCCTTCCCGGATTTCTTCCGCTATCTCTTGCATCGTGTTCGGGTCTTGGGATATCATCTTGGCGAATATCTTGCCGGAGTTCCTGTTCCATGTGTTTTTAAAGAAACCGGTGCCGCAGGCTTCCATCCAGCAGATGACATCACCCAGTTTTAGCTGAATGCCTTCATCGTAATAGTTATTTTTCAATAGCTGGGTACCAACCTTAGCGCTGCGAACGTCCTGCTGCTCACCAGTACCGGGACGGCATTTCAGGATAGGCCGCATCCGACCAAGCTTTGCTGACCGCATTTCGATATTCGGAGCCACTATGTTAAACACTTCCCGTTCCTGCCACCAGAACATCTTTGGTATTTCGTCCAGGGCCATGGACACCGGGTTAATGTCAACATACTGGTTACCTTCCAGGAAAGCCTGGTTCAATCGCCACTGCAGTTCAAAGGGCCTGCGTTCATCCTGGCGGCGCTTAAACTCCTTCTGAATCATGGCAACAACAGCATCATCCTGAAATTCCATCTGTGCCTGCGGATCAAGAGAAGATATATACTTGTCCTGCTGTGACATTTGCGGTTGTTGTGCTTGCATCTGCGGCGGCTGCATAGGTGCATCGCGGCTATTACCGCCAAAAATGTTCAGGTTAAGTAAGCTCAATCATAATCAGCCTCCCCTCTTGGGTTCCCCAGTGCCTGGTACCCTTTTTTAATTCCCTTCTTAACAAAATTGCGCCCCCTGGGAGGCGCGGTTCCGTTCGCTGCATAATCATGCAAGTTCCCTGCCATGATCCGGTTGTATAAGTCCTTACGTTCAAGGTCAAACTGGTGTTCACGCCAAATAAGAACGGCAACCAGAACCATGCAGACAAGAGCCAGGGCCCACTCAGCCATCTATCATCACTCCTTGGGCTTAGGATGTTCCTTCTTGACATGTGCCGCCAGCTTTTGCGGCGTGTCAAACGGCTCAGCATCACAATGGGCACATTGATACTTCTTTGGTTCGGGTATGGGCTGTTTGGGTAGTTCAATCTCCAGGAGTTTACATATCCCTGTCTTAACTGCTTCGTCAATCTCAACTACATTGAGAAGCTCTACCACCGACTGTATCTTAGTCTTCATCTTAGCCTGCTGTTCTTTTTTCTCGGCCTCCCGGATGCTGCCAACAAGCTCCTGATAATCCTGGTCTGCCATGACAAGTTCCTTTATCCGGCCCATGTGCCTTTCGATAAGCTCAGGCGTAGCCAGGATTGATTCCACCAGCTTATCAGCACAATCGGAACAGAGGTTCCGCATCACTGACAATGGACCATCCGGCCTGCCGATGTGGTACTCTGACTGGGTGAGGCAGTTATATGTCTCGCACGGTATTTGATATGTGTGGGGGAATATCTGGCATTGATTAATCGGTAATGGGGTTTTGGGGTCTGCCATTATTCAACCACCATCCAATCTTCCATAAGCATGTCAGTCTGAGACGGAAACCAGGGAACACGTGAGCCGTTCGGATATGCCGGATGTCCCACCGGATACTCTATATACAGATAAGGTAAAGTCATTTTGCTGTGTTCATCCGGTGACTGCATCAGAATCCACATGTTTTTGCCATTCCAACCCTTACGGGCAAGTTTACAGCCTTTTTTCAGTGCTTCAATAGCCAGTCCAAAAGTTAATCGATCAGCCTTACGGTACGCTGCCTCAAACTGCGCCTTCGGTGACCAACTTATATACCCATCAGGATATCTCACCAGATAACCGTTGCCTTGTTCGTCTGCATTTGAGGTGTCGATGGGCCGTTGTAATGTGCGGCTAGCTTCCTCCGCTGTCATGCGTTTTGCCATAATGATTTTGGTTCCAATATGTTTTTTCATTATTTACCTCCTTAAAATAAAAAAGGGGTATGCAGGCTACAAAGCAGACAAATTCTGCTCTATAGTCTACATACCCCTATCTTCTTAGATTCGGGTTGTTATTTAGTTGTCGAATACTTGCTTACATGGACCCGCTTACCGCGGGGGGGGGTGCGTTTCCGCTGCTTGGGTCCATTTTTCTTCTTTTTGCCGGTGAAGTGTCTGCAGTTATTTGGTTGAGCCATTGGCTTCACCACACCTCTTGCTATCGGACATTATTTTAATCTCAAAATCACTCACTGGAATTTCCTCTGTATTGCATCCCGGACAGTAGGTATAATGTTTCCCGTTTACTTTTTTTGTGAGTCTGCTCTGTTGTATCTGTAACTCAGACTGTATGTAACCGCAATCAGGACACGCGTAAACAAAAACATCATCCATTGGCTTCACCCAACCTTGCCAACTTCTGCCGGATTCTCCGGGCCTCTTCCAGTAAATCATTCACTGGCTGATATTTGCCACCACTCTTCATGCTGTCCTTCCGGCGCGTTACCTCGGCCTTAACCCATTCCAGCCGCTGCCTTAGCCTGGCAACTTCTGCCTCCTGCCTAATCCGGCACCGCTGCATATATGCCTCGTGCCTGTCCAGGGCAGGGTTATGCAGTCTTTTAACAAGCCCCGCCTGGCGGGTCACATCGTGATAGGGTATATCGTTTACCTTGGCGAAGTCAGATACCACATTAGCCGGGTTATTACGACACTTCTTTGGTTTTGGAATCATCCCTATCCCACTCATTCTTATTCCCTCCGTCTTCGGTTTGGCCTGTCCTCCCGGATAAGTTTAATGTCCTTCTGCGGCTGCTTAATCATGGCCGGCAGTCCATATTTCACTTCGATAGTCAGATGCCCCCACTGCAGACCACGGATAAACCTGATTAGATCCTCTTCCTCTGGCTTGAGTGGCACGATGCTTGGCAGATTATTGGTGTTGGTACTGTTTGGGTTACTCATTTTGGCGGTTCCTCCTGGGACAGATATAGTCTTAAAAGCTTCTTTTATGTCCTGTCTATAAAAAACGCTAATATCAGTAAAGCCAAAACCTTCTTGTTTTTCAATGCTTTCAATACAGTTGTCAAAAATCTGTAAGACCGCATCTTTTAGTTTGTCTAGTTTCATGACTACACCTTACAGCCGGTCAGAGATGTTGATAAGAGCCTTTTCAATCAATTCCAAATTAGCGTTTGTTTCATCTACCACATACTCGACACAAGGATCCGGTGAATTGCATTGTTCGTCACACGCCGGAGATGAACCAAACAGTTTGCCGTTGATTGACCCAACAACATTCATTATTCGCTTACTTGTGTCCCTGGCGTTAATAACCCTGTCAAACATGACAGCTGCCTTTTGAATGGACATTCCTCCATTGGTAGGCATTGGAACACTTCCTTGACATAATTCTCTGTATTCTCTGTACATACAAAATCATCCTTTTTTGGTTTATTTTGGTCTAATTAATCATTACTGGCCCACCGTCAAGGCCCCTGCGGGCCACACGGGAGCCACGTCCCGCAGTCGCGGCGGGCCAAAGGGTTAACTGTGCCGTGCTAAACCTATAAGGTACAACCTGTCTATAGTAAAATATCTGTCGCCCTTCCGCACATAGCAAGGCGAACTCTTACCTTCCAACCTGTCACAGGATACAAAAACGAAGGTTTGTACATCATTCGTGTCTTCTAGATCAACAAGGTCAAGTAACGCTTTTCTGGCCTCTCCATCTATCTCGACCCTTTTCATTGGTGTGTACCGTTGTTTCACGGCGTCTTCGCCTCCTACTTGCCACTTTTAACCATTCCATTATAAACCCTGACCAGTTCATCTTTTAAAGAAAAATAATCCTTCTTTACCAGCAAAACTCCGGCGACTAAATTATCTGCTTCCTCTGTGCCCATTTTTTTAGCAAGCTTTTGAACAATTCCTACAAGTGTAATATTGCCGTTGCCCATTTCGCGTCTTCGCCTCCTTTGTCCCTTCTGCCCATTACCAGGGGTATGCCAGTCCCCTGGTTCTATGTAAAAAAGAAAGGAGGTCAAGGAGCCGGTCCCCAGCAGCCCCTTGGTAATAGGCAGAAAAGTATTTTTTATATTAAGTTTTGGATTGCTAACCCAAACATAGACAAACTAACTCATCCTGCGAGTGGTATGCCTGCGCCGCTTCGCCAGCTGGTTTTTGTGCCGTGCGATAGGCGGCTCCTCCTCTTTAGGGGGCTTGGTATATTGAACATGGTAAGCTATGAGCCCGTATCCGGCCCCATCATACCAGTGGTCAATGCTTGTCTCGGCAACCTTCTCAGAGTCTTTTTCATCCTCAATCTGCATCGGCAGGTATTCTACAAGAAACTTACAGGTATCGAATATCTGGACCTTGGCGGTCATCTTCTTGGTAACCTCATCATAATAAGGCTTCAGGTATTCGTGCCAAACAGCCTTCCTGAATTTCCGGTCAGTTATTGGCCGGATAAACCCGAACACTCCACCATCCTGGTAATAGTCAATCAGGGTTTTCCCTGACTCATCCCGGACGTGAGTTTGCCAGGCATCGTGACCGGCTACAGTGAAATCAATCTTTTCAGGTACCCATATCTCCTGACCAATATCATCAATATCAAGGCGTTTGGACAGGTCAACAACCTTCCGGGCCTGATCCGAATAAATAACCTTGGGGGCATTGTAATCCCTGGTGTATTCCCTGTAGATATAGACAATACCATCCTCACTAACAGCAAACCAGTACCACGCAAACGGGTCAGCATATCCATTATCCAGGCTGCGCCAACGCCGCCAGTGTGCCGGTATCGGAAACGGCTTGCATACATGGATATCATGGGAGAACTCTTCAAAGGCCATGCCTTCATAGATGTCCCAGTCACCAAATAAATAAGCCTTCCTTTTGTCTTTAGGAAGGTTCTCTAACCTCTTGACATAGTTGGGGTCATTCTTCATCAATACTTCGTTGTCATAAACCTTAGCAGGAATAAAAGCTATCCTGTTTTTGGTTACTGGGTCCCGGGCAAGGTCTTTACCGTAGTTTGTGGCTGAGATATATCTTTTCTTTACCCACATATGCCCGATATTGCCAGGGTTACATGTTCCCCGGAACCGGGCCGGGAAACCTTTGGGGCTCCGCAGACACGAGAGAAGTATCTGAATTGATTCTTCCTCATGCTTGGTTAGCTCATCAACACCAACCCAGTCCATGGACCGGCCATCATACCGGGCCGCATCTGATTTGTTTCGGATAAACCGGAATTTTATCTTAGTACCATTGTAAACAGTAACAACGTGCTTGCCTTCGTTGTATGAGTAAAGTTCTTTAGGAACCTTCTCTTTCCACTCTTTAATGATGTTGGCTTCCAGATCATCGTATGTCTCCCGGAACAGGTACATTTCTGCCCCAGGATATTCAAGAGCATATGCCAGGGCCTCCATGACCAGACCGCAGCTCTTACCGCCGCCTTTTGCCCCGCCATACACCGCCTCTTCTGCCGGGCAAGAATGGAATACTTCCTGTCTCTTATTGGCTTTATAAGGGACCGATACCCTAACTTCACTTTGTGGAAGGGCCATTACTTCTCACCTTCATGTGATTCAGTTTCATGGAGAGTAGTTTCGTTGACTTCTACTTTGTCCTTATCTTCCCAGAGCTCATCTTTTGAGGGTCTCGGTATACCAAACTCAACTATGATCCGGCCATTTATATCAATCTCTGACTTTTCAATAAACATTCCAAGATGTTTGGCCAGAGCATCAAGAGCCTTTTCCTTGCTGCCCAGCTTAAATCTAAACGTCCCATCCCTGCTGATACTTACCTCATTGATAATACTGCCGTCAACCTGGTCACTAGGTTTAACCTCTACTACGTTTTTATATCCATATATTGGGTTGCCATCATCATCTTGATCAAGTAGTGTTTTGACCGTCTTAAACTCCAGGAAGTCTTTGATGTCAGCAAAGGCAATTTTGGAATACTCTGCCAGGACTCTGTCCACGGTCACGGCATTGCGCTGGCGTAGTTCCTCTAATCCAGCGTCAATAGCGGCCTTTATTTCAGGTTTTTTAAGGTTTTCTTCGCCGATAGACCCAGCCGTCCTTTTCGAATACCCGGCGCGTATGGCAGCCTGAGTCGCATTGTGGTCAATCAAATATTCATCGACAAATCGCTGCTGCTTGGTGTTCAGTTTTTTTAGCTTCTCCTGCTCCTGTTTAATTTGCTCTGCCACACTAACCACCTGCCAATACTACTGTCTGTTTGCTCATAAATACTTGACATACACATGTGTATGTGTATAATTAGAATTGAAATACTCATAAATAAAAAGCAGCAAGAACAAAAAATAAGATAAAGGAGGATAAACAAATGTTCTATGTTTATACGGACGGGCCGGACGGTACCCACCTTTTAGCCCGCAGGAAAACCTTAGAAAATGCTCAAAAATTCATGCACAAATGGGCCGGAGAACACAGTACTAAACTCAATGAAAAAGAAGTTATATCAATGCACGGACAACGGGTTTACATTAACACCTACACTAAAAAACAAATGGAATTACTTGACCGCAGGGAATGGGATGAAACCTTAACGGAAGAAAAGTTTCAAAAACTGTGGAACCATCTTAAAAAATAATGCCTATATGCTCATAAATAATGAGCAATAAGACCAAAAAAAAGGGAGGTAATACCATGTATCGAATCCCCGTGTACCGCGTCCAGTTAGTACGCGAAAAGAGTCAACCGGCAGAATCTAAACACATTAATAGCCCGTTTGACGCCTTCAAAGTTTTAGGAGCCATGCTTGAAAATGAGGACCGTGAAAACTTTGTAGTAATGATGGTTGATACCAAACACAAAATAATTGGCATTAACACTGTATCGGTCGGTACGCTCAACAGTAGCCCGGTTCATCCCCGCGAAGTTTTTAAGCCCGCCATGCTTGCCAACGCCGCAGCCGTCATACTGGGTCACAATCATCCAAGTGGAGAGGTTAAGGCCAGCCCGGAAGATATTGAAGTTACCCGCCGTCTGGAAGATGCCGGGGCTATTTTAGGAATTGAAGTTCTTGACCATGTAATTGTCGGCCATGGTACATATTACAGCTTAAAGGAAGCGGGGTGTTTTTAAGATGAATCAAAACAGGTTTTTAAATCTTTTACGCAGCGGAGAAGATATCGACTGCGACCTCATTATCGGGGGATGCGACATGCCAGCGTCCTTTGTCTGGGATGAGGATTGTAAAATCACTGATTACGGTATTGAAAAGTACAAGGCTATCATGGAAGCCGAATACACCCGACTGCAAAACGGAAATATAGAAATCCACTGTGACGATGAAAACCTTGGCGAACACTTTTGTATGGCAGCAGCCGGATATATTGGTACAACCGAATACGAAAAAATTTTTGGTACAGACGAATAACTACGGGGCTAAGGGCTAGGCCGAGAATCCCGGCAGGGGGAGTTGCAGCTCCCCTCCAGTTTAACCCAAATATAGGAAGGAGGTATCTTATGACCACATACTGGGAATGCGAAAACTGCTTACAGCTTAACCAAGAAGAAGTGCCGGACGGCACCATGTTTGTCGATGACCATGAAGCCACCTGTATCCACTGCAGTACAGCTCAAATCACCGGCGGGGTACTTGATGTACCTATGCCGGAATAAAAGGGAGGATGATTATTAATAATGATTAAACATACTTGGTCAGAATTTTACGGCGGACCAATTAATTTAATTATGGTAGACAATGTTAAACAAATACCGGATGGCGCCCGGTATAAATACACGGAAGAAGATACAGATATATCTATATATGTATACCATGAAGAACACGAAGAATTTTTTTACGGAGTTAAGCTGTAAAACATTTGCCGGTGACAGGCATTACCTGTAATACTCCATCACCGGCACAACACAAAGTATATATGATAAGGGGAGGTTACTGACATATTAATAAAAGGAGTTGATACACTATGCCGCGAAAAGATATCTGGCAGACTGCCGCTGACGCAGCACTCATTGTCAGAGCTAAACAGCTTTGCGGTCCGTTCTCAGATTCGGAGATCTACCGCAGGGGTCTGGAAATACTAGTCAAAGCAGAGGAAAAGAAACAAAAAAAGAAGCCGCTCGGTTGAGCGGTTTTCTTTGTGTTTTATTGTTAGGCGTTTTAGGGCGTACGCTACGCGTCCAGTATAGCATAAAAAAATATCAAAAGTCAATAGGTTAAGCTGTTTCTGGCACCCTGCCAGTTATTGACGTAATTGGGCTAACAGGCTTTTTTTATGCAAATTTTTACCGGCCCCTTTTTAATCCCATTCCCAAGGCTTTTTCTTCTTGGCCGGCTTTTTTCGTTTCCTCCCGGACTTGCTGCTGCCCTTGCCCTTTCCCCGACCACCGCCCCCAGCCTGCGGTTCCGACACCCAAGGCCGCCTACCTAGCACCATGGTAACCGCTTTTTGCTCCCTGGCACGAAGAATCTTTTCATTCGGGGCCCACCGGCCACACCCGTTCGGACAGATATAATACAGTACATTATCAATATGTTTCTTTGCGAGGGGTTCATTACATTCAAGGCAACGCCTGGTTTTATCTTCTATTTTGACCCGGCCCCCGGGGACCGTTTTGGGCTTATTTCCTTCGGCCAACAGTTACCCCTCCCCCTTATTTAACCTTTATAATCTTGCCATGAAACCGTTTTAAATATTGCTTTGTGGTTGACCCATCTGGCGAACCTGCGCTGATAAGGATCACGCTTATTGTACGGCATCACAAACGGGTCAACCTTCAGGCTTCGTAATAATTCAACCCGGTACAAATCTTCTTCCGGTGTACTGTCAAAACCGATCAACACATAAAACATGAGTTTTCGGTGAGACACACCGTTTTGGACCAGGACCTTTATTCCCCTTCTAACAGCCTGCTCTGTTTTAATGTTATCAAAGGCGAAATGTAATTGTTTTGCCAACCTTACCATGGATAACAACCGCGCCATATCAGATGTAATCAACCGTATATCCAATCCCTGGCTAAAATTAACCCTAATCTTTTCGTTAATCAATTGTTTGCAAACCAGTTCGAAGTGATCCGGCAGACAGGTAAGATTATTATCCAACAGCATTAACTCTGTACCCCCCCCATGCCATATATTGTAAATATCCGCTACGGCCCGGGGCTTACCTTCTTTGTGGGGTACAACACAAAATTTACAGTTTCGGATACAACCTCGCGAAGCAAAACCAATCGTATAGTCACACGGGAAAATTTCGTTGTCAGGCTGAATCGTTTCTATTTTTGGAGGCAGTTTTATGTCCAGGGAATAGCCTGTCCCGCCCTTAATGACTGGTAAATTTGGTTCATAGGGGAAGTATTGATAGTCAGGAGTAAAGTCAAACACCTTGCAGGCGAAAATAACATCGGGCTTATCATAAAGAGGGTCATATTCCTTAACACTGTCTCCATTAGCCTTGTGGAAGGCGGCTATCTTTTTCAGGGTAAGCGGTGGAATATTTTTACTATCAACATTCACCAGACCCACCTTCATCTACTTATACCACCCTCTCTAATAAATAATATCTACCGGTTTTTCCATCATGCGCCGGTACGCGCTGTTCTTTTTTGATTCCCTGAGCTCGTTCTGCTCGAAGTGCAGCAGGTAATATTTTTCAAAACCATCCTGAACATCTACCATCTTTTTGCCACAATTACAAGAACCGGACATTGTTCTAAGCGATATGGAAAAGTTTTTCAGGCCGCAAAAGGGGCACGTTACTTGCATATTTACACCGGAGATTTCAATTGCATGGACCTGGTTAAGTTTCCTAAATAAACCAAGTAAATCAGCCATAGCAGTTAAATAGTGGTTGGTGTCCGGTTTTTTAGCTTTTGCTATTTTCGTCGGTTTTGCTTTTGTCACTTTCATCAGGAATCAATTCCTCCATCTTCATCCCCGAATAATATTCTCTGTACAGGTGAAACCAGTCCTCGATGTCCATAACAACAACCCATCTGCAGTTGTTTCGCCTGTGTGCCACTATCGGTAAAACTCCTTCACCGGCATCCCTTTTTGCCTGGTCCAGGGCATCATACAGAGAAAACTTCTCAACCCGCTTCACTTCTATGTGTAACCCAGGAAGACCAACAACATCCTCACCATCAATGCCGTTATATTGCTGCCCCCTTCTGGCAGAGGGGAAACCATTATCCCTGCAAACCCTGGCAAATTCACGTTCCCCTTTTTTGCCTTTTTCTTTGCTCATCCTACCACTCACAGCCTCACCCCTTTTCTTGGTAGCGCCCTTTCCAACGGACACACCGGTTCGTTGGATCCACAATACCCGATATCCAGCATTGAGCAGGGTTTAATACTGAACCTGCAGTGTAGTATTTTTGTAACTGTTACCGGCCCGTTTCGGTTTCCGCTGCCGGTGCCGGATGTAAAATTATTCCGTTTCTTTTTGGGTTTCGGATTTGCCCATCTCATCATTAGATTCCTCCGATTCTAATTCATCTGCCATCTGCCCCTGAATCCTGGCGCAGATTTTACAAACCCTCTTCCCACGGAACACAATAATGTCCTCAGTCTTACTGCAGAAAACGCAAGCCGGTTCATATTTCCTGAGAATAATCTTCTCACCATCAACAAAGAATTCCAGTGAATCCTTTTCATCAATTTCCAGTGTTCGTCTTAACTCAATCGGGATAACAACCCGGCCCAGTTCGTCAACTTTTCTTACGACACCAGTAGCTTTCATTTGTTTATACCTCCCCATTATCTTTTGTGTTATTTACTACCAACTTAAATGGATTTGATTTCTTATAAGGAAACTGCAGCACATCAGCAGTCTGGCCCAGCTCCTTTTTATTTGTCATTTCATCTATCGTCTTGAACAGCCACTTAGAATGATCTTCAAAAAGGAACCCTATAACATCTACCAGGTTATTAAAATCTCCACCGTCAAGCGTTTCCCGGGCTACATTAGGCTCTTCCTGCAGCCACATCAAAAATGTTTCCGGGTCAATCAGTATCCTTGTTTTCGGTGTCTCCATAATTACCTACCCCCGTATATATAGACCTTAACCGTTTTCACGCCCCACTTTTTAGCCAGCCCCCTCTCCGGGGGAAACCATACATCTATCCTGTTTCCCTTGATTAGCCTGCCGGTGTCCAGGGCAATTGCTGGGCCGTAACCCTCAACGTACAGCCTAGTGCCCAACGGAATAACTTCCGGGTCCACAGCCACCGTGCCAGGGCAAACCTTTGTACCTGAAGCCGTCAAGTTTTTGGTCAAATTATAGGCCGTTGCCTTCATTGTCAGCACTTTTGCTGGCTGCCCTCTTGATGCGGGTTCTTTTCGTGTTTTTTGCGGCATTATCAGCCTTGGCTTTTGCTGTCCGATGCCATTTCTGTTAAGGCTAATAACAGGCCCATTATCGCGCTGAAGCCTATCATAGCGCACATACAAATCAACAGATTGATCAAGAACATATCCAAACCACACCCCCAACAATATACAGGCCAAGACCTGCAGAATTAGTTTTTTCATGGTATCACCTTCCCTTTGTCCAGGCATCCCGCAGTGAGGTCTGCTCTGCAAATACCCCTCGAGGCAGCTCACCTTCCACTCTGCCCATAGCAGATACCTGAAGGAGTTTAATCAGTTGTTCCCGGATAGGGTCCAGCCAACGGGTTTTGGTATCCTGCCACTCTTCCGGTGTGTTTTCGCCTGGCAGCAGTTTAAGTCCACCGGTCTTATTTTGTGCCAACCCTGCCCCGCTGCACCTGATCCCGTGGAGAGTGCTAAACACGTTAGGAGTTTCCGGGAACAATTGCTTACTATTTATGAGCATGTTTTCCCAAAAAAGATGATCATTTTTTAAATCGCTGCGGGGGTCTATTGTGTTTTTTTCTTCTGTAACATTAGATGTTACAGAATTTTCGCCTGTTTTTATGCCTGCTTTTTTCTTTTCTAATAACCGTGAATACCTGTCAGACATAGGTTTTCACCCCCTTTCATATACCCCCTGCATAATTATTAATAATCTCTATCGTGTAACATGTGTCTGTTACACATGTTACGCAGTGTTTTCAAGGTGTTTAACCGGTGTATTTTTATCCATGTTACAAATGTTACACAAATGTTACACCCTGTTGATATGATTTGCCTTTTACATATAACTGAGTTTTGTATACCCAGCCAGGGTATCTGTAACATTTGTAACAGTTTTTTGGGGGGTATATATTTATTTTTTATAATCATGCAAAGTGGACAAGTTTATTTTTGTTTTGGACATGCCCTATAAGTTACCAAGAAATTTTTGCCCTTTAAAATATGTTACAAATGTTACACCCCCTGCGAACCCCTTGTTTTATGCGGTTTCCGGCTGTAACATCCTTGTAACAAACTTGTAACATTTGTAACATTCCCATGTTACAAATCTATCTGTTTGCCTTGAAAAACGCTTTTGCGAATCCCGGCGGGGTAATCGCTCTTATCTCGGCCCGTGTTAATTTTAAGTGCTTGTATTCCGGTGGACATATCGGGGATACCATTCTTCTACCGTTTCTACTGCCTCTTGGATATCGCACTGATAGGTTTTCGGGTTTTTCTTTAATTATCGGTTTTGGAGGATTAAAATATCCCCATAAATCCGTAGGCTTAATTCCTTCATCTCCGAATTGCCATTGCTCAAAAGTAAAAGCAGGTTTCCCTAAAAACTGTCTCAGTAATCCAACAGGGTTTTCCATGGCCCAAAACTTTAACTTACTGTGATTATAGAATCTACAGTGCCATATAATTTTAAGGCAAGCCTCCACCAATTTCATTGCGCTTTTTAAATCCCTTGGCTTATTTCCTTTGGCTAAGGAAAATTCTGTACAAGGTGGAGCGGCTAAGATTCCATAAACATCATCATACAACACACAAAGTGTGTCTCGATAGTGCACGTCCTGCCGTATGAATTTCATGCCATAGGCATCGAATTCAACTTCAGTAACATCCCATTCCGGCAGCGTAACCACCCTCACATCATACCCTGCTTCCGCATATGGCCGGCTCCAACTGCCCGTACCGCCACACAGATCTAAAACAATTTTCTTTTCAATCTTGTTCACCCCCTACACATCCATCGTTGGCGGGTATTTTGCCCGGACCTTCTCTGCCAGCTCCTGAATTGTCTCCGTAGCACTATTTATATCCACACCTATAACCCGACACGGCCCCTGCCCCATCCTGATGGTTTTGGCCACCGGCAAATAATACTGCTCGTCCTTCAGGTACTGTATGATAGAAGTGTAGTCAAAAGGTTCCCTGCCGGTCTTTCTTCGGTAATGGATAGTCCATGCTTCATATAGTCCCTTCAACCAGATATACAGCTTGTCCCCTGACACCTTGATAAAGTTTTCGCCGAACTGCCCTTCTACAAACATGTAATGGACATCATCCCAAAATTGGTTTAACATGTGCTCCTGCTCACCGGTCTGCCTAATTTCCTGGCAGGAAATCTCAACCCATTCGATAAACGTATCATCTTCAAACACTGCTGCCTCGAACGCCCCCGCACATATGGCCCAGTTTTCTGCGGTTCTGTCGGACACATCAAGGGCTGTAAGAAACTTTTTAATTCCAGATATTCTATCAAGGACGGTGGGGAGTAGTCTCTCGTAATTGGTGATAAGGTATCTAACAAAACCGCTGAATTTACGGCAATGTCTATTGATCCATTCAAATTGATTGTCAGCGTCAATACTCTTACGTTTGTTTGTGCTAATTTGGAGAGGAACAAGCCGTGTAAACAATCCATTGTCGCGCGGTAACTCTTCGCCTGAAATAGCAATTGTAGAATTGACAGTAAAACCTCGTGTTTGAAATGCTGTTGCTGTACCTTTTCCAGACAGCTGCCGGTTATATGCACTACGAAAGAACCCATCTTTTTGCGTAACCTTCGTTTCATTGCGGTACTCATCAAACCAAACACCGAGACTGCTGTAATATGATAATACCCGCGCGATATAGTTCGCCGTGGTCGTGTCGCCAATGGTAATGCCCTCCGTTTCGGTCCCGAAAAACGCCTGAATCCAGCGCATAAACGTAGACTTGCCTGATTCCCGTTTACCGTGAGGGAACAATATCGGGTATAGCTTGTACCGGGCAAAGACATCCTTTGAGAATATAGTACCCACTACCCACCCGATAGCCATATATGCCTCATACCCGCCAATCGTGTCATATAGCTTCCTGGCTATGTCCTTGATGTTAACCTCACCTTCGTAAAGGCTTGGTATAGCATCCTCCACCGGCTCACCCCTGGGGCCAATCTGAAGGCTCTGGGGCTTATATCCTTTGCCGTTCAGCCAGATAATACCGTCATTGTCCGGGTACTTCACTTCACCGTCTTTAATGGCCATGTTTCCGAACAGCCAAAGCCCGTTATCTAAATACCCAATTTTCTCTGGCATATAGATAATTTCGCCTGTGTCCCTCATAAACTCATACTCCCATATTAAAATCAAATCTTCCGCCCGGCCCTTGAACAGGTAGTTACCTTTGCCCAGGCAGAACTTTTTAAACGAATCTAACCCTGCCATGTCCCCAGGATCCATAGTAAGTGTTTCTGACCGTTCACTGTGCTTATTCACAAACTCAACGTTTCTGATAACTCCGGAAGGAGTGTGAAAGCTGGAACGGATATTGATGACAAAGTTGGAGATAATCTGCTCATATTGCTCCCCGCCGTTCCGTGTCTGCCTGGTTACGACATACTGATTAAACTCCCGCTTAATGGGCAGCGTACCGGCGAAAAAACGCTCCTTTTTTCTTTTAATAATCCGCAGGGCTTCATCGGGCAACTGCCCCAGGTAATCCTCCGGAGGCACGGCTGCATTAATAACTGCTAATATTTCATCCCTGGTATGTCCCTGGGCCATGGCCATATCAAAATCAATCTTACCATCAACCCGCCATTCGTCCAGCAGCGTCCCCACCTGTGATATGATTCCTGCGTTATTCAGATTATATGCCGTGATATAGGCCCAGAATTGAGTATCGTACCTCTTGTCTGCCCGGGGTTTATAGTTTGAATGGGCCGGATTATCCTTGACTTCGTTGTCAAAGATAACCGTGGCTTCTTCCACTCCCAGCCTGCGTAAAACTTGCACCATGCGATCAAAATGCTTCCGGCCAAACGATGATATCCCCGGTTCGGCCAGGGCGGGTATGCCCCACTGTTGAAGGGCACCGGCCTTGAACTCACCCTCCGTAAGAACAATATGCTTTGGGTCTTTGCCGTGAAGAAGGTACGGGCAATACAGATGTGCCGGGAAGTTCTCGAATCCTATTTTGTGTGGCCGGATGTGGTAGATAATATTTTTCTCGCTTATGTATGGGATCAGCGGGATATCTTGAAGTAATTGCTCTTCAATAATAACTGAATTATTAACCTCTTTGAGTATTCCAGAGCTAACCAAGTCTGTCTTGGAAAAATCCTTCCGCAGCTTTTCAACAATAGCTGTGACATGCTCCCCACCAGACCTATAACGGAGCAGGTTTATGGTTTCGTCCGTAAAACCCCGTTTGACTTTAAACTCTTCCCGGTGCTTATCTGTTAGCGGCAGCAGGGAGAAGAATTTCTCATAGATCTGTTTCGTAATATCCGGGAGGTCAACCGGTTTCTGTTCTTCCGGAGACTTCTTCTTGCGCGGTTTCCTTGTCCTTGGTTCATCCTCAATCCCGAGCATCTTTTTCATTTCTTTGACCGCAGCCTTATTATCCGTATTCTTTATTTTTGCGTAAAAAGTTATGGCATTGCCTGATTCATCGCACTTCCAGCACTTCCAAAGGCCTGTTTGCGGATTCAGCGAAAAATGCTTCGGGTCATGGCAAAACGGGCACACACAGGACCAGGACTTACCTTTGCGCTTAACAATTGTAACCCCGTTCTGCTCAAACCATTGTGGTATATCTAATTGTGAAATAATGCTGTCTAAATCATTTGCCAAATTTATTCACCCCTTAGATTAGGGCTAAAAGCCGGGTTATGCACCCGGCTTGACTGTCTTAAAATTTGCTGGTAAGGATAAGGTAATCGGGCAGCAGACTTTTTAGTATTCTGATTTCTGCCTCAACCGCTTGCCGATGTACCTTGTTATAGTTGCTGCAGGCCAGGGTGAAATATGGTTTCTCGTTTTCCTCTTTTGGCTTAAACAGTTCAAGGTCAAACTTCAGATAGTATCTGTTATCAGAATTTTTAAGGACCGGTATGTTCACATCAATTTCCCTTGGCAGCCTAATGGCGGTTTCCTTGTCCTTGATCTTCAGCATAACGGAAACATTGTTGTTATCATCATAATTAAAATCTCCGACAATCTCAGTAGCAACCTTGAGGTTTTGGATTTTGGTAAGTAACTCATCACTGTTTGAGACTTCAAACATTTCCCGCTTGCGGAGGAAATCAACAAACTCCTTCTGGCTGATGCGGTTATTTCGTGCAAACTGAAACCATTCATCAACTTCGTCTGAGGTTTCAAATGAAAACCTGGCTGTGTCCTGTGGCCGGTACTGGATTGTATCATCCAGGATGATTTTAATGCCGCCCTCACTGAAAAGAATAACCGTCTTTTCTTTGCTGCCCTTGGACAGAACCAATTGAGCAATAGCATCAATAGAGGTTAACGTGTACTGCTGCCCTCCAAAAACAAACGGTGTTGGCAGGGACTGTTTCCGAATAGTAATATCCTTGGTAATTGGCTGCCCCTGCCGGGCAACATTGTAGATTTCACACAACATCTGAGCGATCTCCTTATGCCTCCTGAACTCTTTCGCTTCGGCCTCGGCCTCCGGGTTTTCCTGTTCGATATCTGCCCCCGTCTCTTCCACAAAGGCCTGTTCCTCTGCAGTCATTTCATCCTCAAAAACATTACCTAACCCGTTTTCTTCGGTCATTATTCAACGTCGCCCCCTTCTGCAATCTTAAGCTGCCGGACCTTGTCAACCGGTTCCGGTGCCGCTTCCACCCGGCAGTTATAGTCACTGTCAAAGTAACAAATATCACCCTTCGCCTTATCCGGGGTTTTGTACCTCAACTTATAGCTCACAACTGCCGCAGTGCTTGTCCCTTTGCTCCGCTGTACATCGATTGTGATAGTAATGGTTCCCTTCTCCCCATCACCCAGCTTTGGCAGCACATTTCTCAGTGCTTCCTGAAAATCAACTTCCAGAGCCCCTCCGCTCATGGTGTCAAGCTTTAATTCAACCTGCTTTTCCAATATAAACAATCCCCCTCTACGTTTCTATTACCTTCCCAAAGAAAACCTTCACGTCAATCATTGCCTGCCGCCTGTACTGCGGCGAAATATACCACCTCCTTAAATCAGGTTCCCACCGCCGATGCTCCTTTGGTATATGGTCCTTTAGTACCTGTAAAAACTCCATGTTGTAGCTCGGTTCTATGTACAGACCGCCATCCTTGGCTTCTGAGGTATAACAGTAATTAACTTTTTGGCTGCAATATTCTCTTGTATTCGGCAAAACACTCAACTCCTTCTAAGGAGGGGGTCTGTTGCTGTTCAAAACATCACCCCGCTTCGTTTTTGGTTATTATTTATGAGTGGATAGGGTAAAAAAAATAATTAAAAAAGTAATTACTTTTGTAATTTAAATTTGCATAGAATTGAACAGGTTTGGATAAGAATAGAATAGGTAAGTGTTTGTTATTGTGTGGAATGGGTAAAAAAATTAAGGTTCATCTGAATGTTTTTGAGTCTATTTTCGGCAATTTTTATGTATTCAGGATTAAGTTCTATGCCAATGTAATTTCTGCTCAACTCTATTGCAACTAAAGCCGTTGTCCCTGCTCCCATGAATGGGTCCAGCACTATTCCACCCTCCGGACACCCGGCAAGGATGCAGGGTTCAATCAATTTTGGTGGGAATGTGGCAAAATGCGCTCCAGAGAAGGGTTTGGTAGGCACGGTCCAAACTGTACGCTTGTTTCGTGTTTCAGAACCTTCCCACTTAGCCCCATTGCCATAAAACGACCGCAACTTGCCTGTTGTGTCATCATCATAACACTTGGAACGCGCCCAGCTTCCTCCCGGCCAATTTGCTTTTTCTTTTATTGCTTCATAGTCGTAATAATACCTGCGTGCCTTGCTTAACAGAAACAAATATTCGTGTGCCTTGGTGGGCCGGTCTTTTACCGCTTCCGGCATACAACTCGGTTTGTGCCATATGATGTCTGAGCGCAGGTACCACCCATTTGCCTGAAGCGCAAAGGCCAATCTCCATGGAATCCCAACAAGGTCTTTCGGTTTTAATCCTTCCGGAATTTGCGGCCTCATAATTTTCCTGGCTCTTTTGGTTGCTTCTTTAGTCCCCTCAATATGAATATTATCACCCATAGTACCCGGTGCGCTGGGAGCGTAGCAATCGCCAATGTTTAACCATAAGGTTCCATCGTCCCGCAAAACCCGTTTAACCTCCCGGAACACTTCAACCATGTTAGACACATATTCTTCCGGAGTAGGTTCAAGTCCCAACTGGCCAGCAACACCATAATCTCGCAGGTTCCAATATGGGGGAGAGGTTACACAGCAATTAACGGATTTGTCAGGCAGGGTTTTTAATATATCGAGAGCATTGCCAAGAATGATTTGGTTGACCATTTCATTCTCCCTTCAACCTCTCTTTCAGCCTGCTGTGCCGCTCTGCTATCCGGTCATTCTGGATAGCCCTGCTAACCGATTGTTCCTGACACACCAGCACCAGCTTATTCTTTGCTCTTGTAATGCCGGTATAAATCAGATTCCGCTGTAACATTATATAGTGCTGGTTCACAATCGGCATGATTACCAGCGGGAACTCTGAACCCTGGCTCTTATGAATTGTGCTGGCATATGCCAATACAACTTCATCCAGATCATCATACGGGAAAAAGATGTCAGTCCCATTACCAAAGTTGATATATACCCCCTCGACATTGGCCCCGGATTTGTTTGGTTCTTCCCCTGTTGCAATTATCTGGCCAATATCCCCGTTGAAAACTAGCTTATTATAATCATTTCGGATAACCATAACCTTATCTTTGATGCGGTAAAAGCTCTTGGTCTTATTGTCCGGTGCCTCAGGGTTGACGATATCCCGGATTAAATCATTCAGCGCATTTACCCCGGCACTTCCCTTCCGCATTGGACATAATACCTGGAAGTCCATAATCCCCATGCCACTTAAAACCGCATTCCTGACCTCAGTTTCCACCCACCCTGCCACACCTTCAGCATCATCCACTAATCGGCATACGTAATCATCAAACTGCTCATATAAGGGGATCTCCTGCCCCTGCCGTATCCTGTGGGCAAACTCGGCAATCTTACTACCCTGCGCCTGCCGGTAATTGTACTCCAAAAACGTTGTGGGAATTTCCTGTGAGGAAATGCAATCCCGCAAAACACTACCGGGACCTACGCTCGGGAGCTGGTCAACGTCACCCACTAAAACAACCTGCATATCCAGCGGTAGCGCCCTAAAGAGACTATCCGACAACTCCACGTCTGCCATAGAGTATTCATCCACAACCAGCAATCCCGACTCCAATTGATTCAGTTCATTATGCTGAAACCCACATTCCGGGTTATATTTTAATAGCCGGTGCAGAGTTAGTCCGTCTATGCCGGTTGTTTCGGTAATTCTTTTTGCTGCCCTGCCGGTTGGCGCTGCCAGATATATGGGTTTGTCGGGGTACATGTCTTTATAGATTGAGACGATCCCATTTATAACCGTACTCTTGCCTGTTCCTGGCCCGCCCGTGATAATACTTAAACAGTTTGATAAAACCATGACAACCGCGCCCCTTTGTTCCGGGGCATACTCAATATTAATTAGTTTTTCAAACTCCTGTACCATGTTGTCAATACCAACCGGAGGCAACATCCTCTGCCTATTCAGGGCCCGTATCCGGTTAGCCAGGCTAACCTCTGCTTCATACATCTTAACAGGGTAAATGCAATTACCTTCCCGGATACAGCGTTCATCCCTGATAATCTTGGCATTGGCCTGGGCAATATCGCCTACGTCAACACCGCTGGTTTTGCCGCACAGTTTCAGTACTGCAGGCACAATGTCTCTGGGCCTAAGGTAACAATGTCCGTCATTGCCTGCTTCCTTCAGGGCAAACTCAATCGCTGCCTCAATCCGGTGCGGGTCGTTGGGGAGGACTCCCACGGAGTAGGCCACCCTGTCAGCCAGCTTAAAACCTACTCCGTGGATGTGGTCAGCCAACACAAACGGATTTTCCTTTACCGTCCTGACCGCATCCTGCCCAAAAGCATTATATATTTTAACTGCTAGGTTAGGGGTAACCCCTTCACGGCAGATAAGCGCAGATAACTCAGCAACCACACTATTAGCGGTCAAGTGTTTATGCACTTCCTCTGCCATTTCCGGAGTAATCCCCTTCACCTTCAGCAGACAGCCGGGCCCTTCCTTTTGAATGATATCCAGACAGTTTTCGCCCAGGGTGTCATATATGGCATTGGCCTTTACATACCCCACGCCAAAAGCCGTTGATGTCAGGTAAGATGTAATACCGGTCTTGGTAGTGGGTATCTGAATATCACAGGACACAAAATTAAACTGTTTGCCCCATTTAGCATCATTAAACCATGACCCGGTAAGTTCAACTTCATCAAGTTCCCTGATACCGGTCACGTTCCCTTTGCAGTTGAAAATGTCGGACCCGGCTTGCAGAGAAAATATTACAAATCCATTATCCGCTTTAGGCCCGTATTTAATCCTTTGAACCGTTCCCCGGAGCTTATCCGTTGCCGGGACTTCCTGCTTCTTCTTCCGCGCTGTTCTCGGTGTCATTTTTGATTTCACCTGCCCTTAACTCTTTTACATCAAACACAATGCCCTGACAAAAAGGTTCATCGTCTTCATAAATTGTAAACTTAGCATGGGGAATATCTGTTTTATAACTCCATGCAAGCTCACCGTCACACCAAACCGCTTCAATAACCTTAGTATTCTTCTTTGCTTCTTTACTGTATTTACATTCACAGTTGCAGTCTTCAAAAACCCCATCCTTATCAAGGTAAATTTCTTTTCCAAGATAGCAACCGGCTTCATCATCAATTGCGCCGCGAAACTCAATACCATCATCACTGTAACCAAAAACAACTACAAAGCCTAATTCTTTTGCCAGTTTTTCTTCTTCAAGGGTTATTTCGTGTCCCATTTCCCTTCCGGCAAGTTTCTTGGCAAATTCAAATATATTCATCCTTACTCAGCTACCTTTCTTTGTTACCAAAAACTCCATTCTCTTCTTGTGATTTCGCACCACAAATCATCTAACTTCTTATTGTAAGGGTCATTGAGATTTTCAGGGATAAAACTTTCAACAGCTTTTTGATACTTTTCTGGTTCCATGATAAAGACAATGATTTCATCTGCTGTTTTGCCATCTTTTGACTTTAAGTCATAGCAACCACCATGGTCTATATCCGTATCCCGAAAAGGCTCCATTAAAGCATTTAACACCTCTTTGGTTAGGATACCGGCATCATGTAGGGCAACAACTTGTTGCTCCATAATTGTGTAGCCTTGATTCCACCCCATCCTTACCCAGCCACCTTTCTTTGTTCACGCCCCAGATATTCCCGCGCTTTGCCGATCCTCCGCATAACATCATCAACCAAGTGCTTCGGCACCTGCTTCATGTCAGCAATGTTCCGGATAATCTCCTGAGCAGTGAGAAACTTCATTTCCCCTTCCTGGTTGAGCAGAGATAAAAACTTCTTCATGTTTTCTTCCCGCTCAGTCTGCTTCACAATATGCTCCCGGCTGAGAACCTCGCTGCCCGGTTTGGCACATTTCAGCGGTACCAGTGTGGCTGTAGCAGTATCCTCGGTGAACTCCAGCACCGTGACCTGCACCGGCCTGACCATGTCTTCCGGCGTGGCATCCACCCGGGCCAGTGCGCCGGGGTTGGAGAAAATACTGCCAACTTCCCTTGGTCCCTGGGCACTGATACAATTGTATATAACTTTATTGTTAATGCTTTCTTTTCCGGCTATCCCATACCCATTATGCAAGTGCCCGGTCAGCACCACATGAGCATTTGTTTTGCAGTTTTTTATCAGCGTATGCGGTCCGTATATCGGCTCCGGTGTTAGTGAACCGTGGACGGCATGAACAATCCAATCATTGTTGTTTTGGGGTTCAGGAGCCATATAATCTTCCCCAGTAGTATCAATATCCGGGTGATATCCCTGCCCTGTGAGATGGATTTGCTTAGCTTTACTTCCAACCCAGAACCTAACAGGTTCACGGCCCAACACCTTCAGCACTTTTACTCTGTCCAACAGTCCCAGTTTGGTCCTGTAGACAGTTTCAAGATTGTGCACAAATTCGTCATGGTTGCCAGGTACAACATAAATCGGTACAGGTGATTCCATCAATACTTCCGCAAAGTCCCCTGCAACGGAATCTGACATGTCTGGCATGTCGGATAAATCCCCGCTGTGAACGATAATAACTTCATGCTCAAATTTGTTCCGTTCAAGGATATTTTTAGCCATCTGAAACACTTCCCGGAACTTTTCCCGCATGGCTGCCGGGAAATCGTCTATCCGGCCCTTGGGGTTGTTTCCCCGGTACTGGCTGTCGGTCATATGGATGATGAAGAATTTAATCATAACCTCACCGCCTCCGATATCCCATCATGCTTCCTGATCTCATAGGCCACATCAGCAATGTCGGCAACTGCCGCCTGGTGTGTGATATTGAACACTTGTCTGCCGGTTTTCTCCGCGTACTGCTCAATAAAATAGGCAAAGTTTTTGATATGCTTCACATCAACATGTTTGCCGGATTCGTCGAAAAACACCTGTCCTTCTGCCCGGAACATTTCCAGCATAGCCGACCGGAGAGCAAGGCTGACCACATCTGCAGCTCCCCCACCATCTTCTTCCGGTGGATGCTCAATATCATGCTCACCGGACTTATCAGTTATCAGCCAATAAGCTGCCGGGGTGCCCTGTGCATAGTCCGTGATTTTGACCTTGAAGCCGACATGCTCTTCCTCTGTGAACACCGTCTGCAGGCCCGCAGTGGTTACCTGTTCGATATGTGCTACCGTCTGCCTGCGGGCATATTCCGAGGCCTCAGATAGCAGCAACTTTTCTGCTTCCCAATTGGTAATATCATCCTTTGCCTGATTGAGTTCGTTTTCCGTTTCGCGAAGTTGATCCAGGAGCAGTTCCCTGGCCCCGAACTGGCGGGTATAATCGGCTTGCATTGTTGTAAGGATGGATTCAACTTGTTGAAGGTTCATTTAATTCACCTTCCCCGCTGTAGAGTTCTTCATTCCCCTGAACGGTTTCAGCGACATCTGCAATTTTCTCCAAAGCATCTGCAATACGTTCCCATACGCAACCCTTGGCACTGTTAAAATTACAGTGGTCACCGTCACATATTGAATTACATCTCATGCCTCCATCCATTACACCATCACGCCCCTATACTGTTCCGGGATCAGGGTCTCAACTTCTGCCAGGTCTTTTTCAATCTCGGTTCCAAGTTCGGCAAGCACAGTCTCAATTTCAGCCGGCTCAACATGAAGGGCCCGAATTTCTTCGTCATTTTTCCTGAGTTGTTCTTCGTATGTCTCCTTGTTGGTCTGAGCCTTAACCCGCTCCTCTTTGCCCTTCTCAATAGCAGTCTTCAGACTGTTAATTTTAGCAGTAACATCAAAACGAGTGACTTCCATTTTGGGAATTGCCATATTAAATAACCTCCTTTATTCTTTCAGGCACCACGATACAACCGCATGTTGGACAGGTGCCTGACCGTTTTAAAGTTTCAACGTATTCCTTCTGATCTCGGTCAATTTCTTTAGTGATGTTAATAATGGTTTTGTGTGTTCGGTCAACATCTTCAAAACCCAAAGTACGCTTTACTGATAAAACGTATAACTGTTTCTTTTTTGCAAATTTCTCAATAACTTTTGTCAAAAGCTGTTCCGCTGCCAACAGGTTAGCAGTATCATCCAATACCTTGTCAGCCTGCCACACTTCGCCGCCGTAATTGTCCCTGTTCCCGGCCAGCACATAAAGCTTTTCCCGCTTGGACTTGGCCTCCATAACCTTGTTGAGCAGCTCTTCTGCCTTGGCCAACTTCTCGGTCCTTTTCATCGTGTCAATCGCTAAAGCCAGGTTTCCGCAGACATTACTCCTTTGGGCAGCCAGTGCTTCAATTTTGCGTTTTCTTTCAAGTTTTGCGGTAAAATCAATCAGTTTTTTGTCAGCAGCCGGAATGTTTTCTGTATTAGCAATGGTCATTTTTGCAATAAGAATGTTATCTTTTGCATCATTTCGTGCATTTTTTAGCTGGTTTAATGTAGAAAACCGTGCTTTTTTGTTTTCAACCAGCTGCAACAACTCACCGGCCCTGGCAATATTCCGGGTGTCCTTGAGCGCCTCTTCTGCCCGAATGATATTGAACACCAATTCATTCTTCCGGGTACAGAGCCCGGTAAGAGCCGCCTTGCGGTTATTCTTTTCAATTAGGGCCATTAGCTGCGCCTGGGCATCTTCAACGAACTTGGTGCCGATGAACCGTTCTTCCTCAGCCCGGATTTTAATGAGCAGACATTCTCTCTGTGTTGCTAATTCCATGAGCCTGTTGCGAAACTCAGTAAACTTTTTGACCTTTTCCCTTATCAATCCGATAGCTTTGATTTTTTTCTCCAAATCCTCCAGGTGATCATACTCCTTTAGGTCTTCCTGTTTTTCTTTGATGCCCTCAGTAAGCCGTTTTTCATCCTGTTTCCGGCGGTGTATATCAACACCCAACCCCTTACTAGCATAATCCAACTCTTCTGTACCAGCCAGCTTCCCAAGGATCTTCGCTCTGGCAGGTGCGGTAGTAACCTTTGTACCCAAAAAAGGGCCGTCTAACTGTTCTGCCAGGTTAATGTTCAGCGGTTCTAGCCCACCAATCGTAATGGGTTTGATGCCGGTTATTTCCTGCACTTCCATCGGCACCATTCCAGCCCTGCCTTCATCATAATCTGCTGACTTTCCATCCGGGACTGCCACTGTATACCGACTTATCCCGCCACGGGTCCGGCGATAACTTACGACATACCCATCATCATATTTGACACTGATCTTACATTCGCTGGCCCCTGTGCGTATAAAGTCAGACCCATCAGGGATGTTGTAAAACAGCTTCCTGAGAGCCCGGAAGATGTTTGATTTTCCGCAGCGGCTTTGACCTGTTAACACTGTCACCTTCCCGGTTGGAGCCGGATGCAGGACCGTTTTCTTGTGCGTAGTATGATTAATAATTGTGATTTCAATTATTTGTCGCAACATAAACCCTCCTTTCTTATGGCAGGGACAGGCAACACTCTTCGCTCCGCTTGCCCGCCCCTGCCAAGACTTAACTAATTTTGATTTTGCTTATTTTCAAGCATTTACGGCAGGTAATCTTATGTGTATTTCCCCTGGCTGGTGGATTAATATTGACGTTTCCGCTTTTACAGTATTGACAAACAACCTGACCCGACATCACCAACACCTGCCTTAATATGGTTCGCCATCATCAACAATGGTTTGCTGTGCTTCTGCTCCTGCGCTTCCGGCATCCCCTGTCTCATAATCTTCATCGGTAACGTCTTCCTTAGACCACGCGTCTTTGAATTGATTGCGAACCTTGTTCAGTTCAAGAATCTGCAGCGGCGGCACCTTTGTTCCGCTTTTGCACTTTACAACACTAATATCATAACCGTTGATCTGTGCCGGGATCAGGGCCAAAATAACCTCTGCCATCAGGTCGGGAATCCCTTGGGTAATCCTTGCGCTCCAAAAGTTATCCCAAGTCTTTAATGATGTCGGTGGCAGACTGACCATTATCGGCACAAACTGTCCACTGGGGATAATGAATGCCCGCCGCATTTCCTTACAGGCTTTGCCTTTGCTGTCCCGTTCCGAAGTAGCAGCAGAGCCCCACTGATTCTGCGGGCAGGTTACGCATGGCCTACTGTTCTTATCCCTGTCGGTCCCCGTAATACCGTCAATAGAACTGCAGATAGGCACTTTGTTGGAATCATCGGACCGGTCCCAATATCCTCGAGTGATCTGCTTGAACACCGCAACACCTTTCAGCTCTTCATGCGGGTTTCCTAACGGATCAGTGAAGGTTTGGTTATCCTTGTTGATCTTGAACCGCTGTGGCTTGAAATTAAACCCCTGCTTGCTGTCTTCGTATGTTTCCTGCATGACAGCAGCCAGTTCCGCTTTTTGCTCTTCAGTAAGGCTGCTGGTATCCATTCCCGCCAGCATCATACCAACTTGGCTGTTATCAACCGTAGCTAACTGAGTTGACATGTTCATTCCTCCTTTAATTGCTTATTATTTATGAGCTACCGGCAACACTAAGCCAGCAAGCTGAGTTTTGATGCCATCATACCTCCGACCGTGCTGTGTGCTTTAAACTCATCTTCCAGCATCTTCAGGTCAAACTGCGCTGAATTATAAGCCTCTTCTGCCTCGTTAAATTGTTTGAGGGCGGCCTGGTATTCAGGATCAGACATTTTTATCTGTGCCAAAGCCGCATCCCTGGATTCCTTATTGCTGAACGCTGGCTTATTTGTGTTGGGGTTAATCTCGGCAGCAATCATGGCCATTAGGACACCTTCAGCGGCCAGCAGGTTTGATTTTGTCGCTTTAAACATCTGAGACAGGGCAGTGATATTTTCCTGCTGTTCCCGGATTCTCCGGGGATAATCCAAGATTTTGGATATCATCGGGTCAATACCGGCTTCCTTAAGCAATTCTCTTTTAGCCTGTTTAATGGCTTCCTGTAAATCCATAAATCGTTACCTCCCTTTAATTTTGTTTTACGAAGCTTTTTTGTAAGCTCTGCGGTCAAGCATTTGCCCAATTGGGCAGCGCGAACATCTAAGCTGAAGTAGCCTGGTAAATTGTGATGTGCGACCCATAGGGGTGTCGTGCAGTCTAGTTAATACTTCTACTGGAATTTCAAGAGAGCCTTTCTCATATTTGCACTGTGTACTTGGCGTGACATTGGCCATGGCCGCTGCCTTTTTCTGGTCAAAGATACTGCGTTCTCTTGCCAACCTATATAATTCGTGTTCTTTCACCGCTTCCACGTTTGACACCCCCTTTCAATTTCTTTTTTGGAAATTTTTGTAGATTTCTTTTGAATAATCAGTTATTATTTGTTTGCGAGTCAGAATTATCTGATATTCCCCGATGCTCTAAAATACTTGGTCCATTGTTTTGCTTTTGCCTTTTGCAGTCTCCGGTTTTCGAGATTTTCGCACCACTCAGATACAAATTTACGAATTGACTGCAACAGCTTTTTGAACATTGCCTATACTCACCTCCTTCGAGCATGTCTCGGCTTCACAGATGATTTCGTTTAATATCCGAATCCCTTGTGCATACAGTGTTTCATTTAACTTATAGGGCCTATAAACAACCTTATATGTTTCCTGTTTCATTGTCGGGATCACCGTCCCCAGCCTTTTTTAAGGCAAGATATTCTTCTTCGGCTTCCTTGAGCAGCTCCCACAATGGCTTATTTAGTGCAACTGCTAATCTGGCCATAGTTTTAAGTGATGGGTTATAAGCACCTCTTTCAACTTCGGTCAAATATGTTTCGCTTATTTCGGCCTTTTCGGTTAACTCTTTAATCTTGATATCTTGAAGCAGCCGATGCCTTCTAATGACTTTACCCAGTGAAATTCGGATCTCATCTGAAAACTCATACAAAAAACATTTTTTCATTTTATCCATTAACGTGAATCACCCCCTGAAGATAATTTAAAACTCACTAATCTTGAACATTAACCAACCAAACACGGTGCTTTGCACATTATTTTTGTGCAACCTGAGCTAAAAAATAAGCAAGTATTTTCTATATAATAAAACTATTTTAGAGCATTGTCAAGTATTTTTCTGTTTTTGCACACTATTTTTGAGTTTATTTATTTTTACATTATTTGCTATTTAGAAAAACATTCTGCTTTGATATAATAAGCAAAGAAAGGAGGGATAATGAAAAATGCGACAACAAAAGAAATCTTTGATAATAAAGATTAAAAGCCTCCGAGAATCAAAAGGATTGTCCCAGAGAGATTTGAGTGCTAGGATTATTGAAATTTTTGGTAAAGAAAACGGCGTATCAAGTTCTTATATAGGGATGATTGAGTCTGGTCAAATAAATCCTTCCTTAAAGTCGTTGCAAAAGATTGCAAAAGCTCTTGGGGTAGAATCATCTTACCTTCTTCATGAGCCAGGCGATGGTGAAACTGTTGAATTTGAAATATATAGAGATAATTATTCACTCAAAGAAAAAGAGTTCCTTGCCCGCGAAGAGGTCAAGCCTTTAATAACTTTGGCCGCTAACTTAACAGCCAAAGGCATAACAGTGGATCAAATAAAAAAATCACTCCAGTTGGTTATTAAATTAACCAACGAATTAGAACCAGAACCAGAGAACAAGCTAGAACCAGAACCGGAAAACGAACCAGAACCAGAGAACAAGCTAGAACCCGATAATACAGAAAAAAATTAGAACCCCGAAAGGGGTTCTAATAACATGTACTTTTTAGAAGTTTCGCTTCTTTTGGGACAAACAATACAGGTATATCGTTTTTATAGTAGAGAGTGTTTAGTATTAACAGCTTATTGGTTTCTATCCTTTTTATTTCCGGCTCCATTTTTTGAAAAACAACCTTTCTTGTCACAAACAACACTCTCCCTTTTTGTTAAGTTCAAACATTCGTTCGGTTAATATAATTTTAACCCACAAAAGACCTTCTGCCAACCCCCTACCTCTCTACATATTATTGTGTATTTCTACAAATGATTACCGTTATCGATGTAATAATTTTCTAACAATTTGGACCCAAATACAGGATTCAGGGTTTGAAATACGGGATTGCAGGGTTGAAACACTTATTATTAAAGAGTATTAAGGAGCAAAAACTATGACTAATTTCGACATTCAGAGAGTAATAATTTATCCAAGAAAATCACGGGAAGACGTTGAACGGGAAAAAGAAACCGGTGAAGATTGCCTGGCCGCCATGACAGAAATGCTATGCAATACCTGCAAAAAGCGCAGTATCCAGTACACAGAAAATGATATTATGCCTGAAATTGGTTCTGCGGACACAATTGATGACCGCCCGGTATTCAAAGAAATACTGGAAACATATATTCCGTCAGGCAGTTACCAGGGTATTGTTGTCCGTGAGATATCCCGCCTGGGCCGGGGCAATTTTACAGATGCCGGCAGAATATATGATGCGCTTATAGCCTATAACTTCTATGTAATTACCCCACATAAAATATACGATCCTTCCAATCTTGCGGACAAAAGACAGATCCGGATGGAATTATTTATTGCCAGAGAAGAGTATGAAAACATCAAAGAACGTCTATGGGAATATCGTGACGCAAAAGCCAAAAAAGGATTTTCCGGTTGCCGGTCTAATACTCTTGGACTTAATTCAAACCGCGGGAAGTGGAGTATAATTCCGGAAGAAGTCAAGATAGTGTTAGACGTTTTTCAGATGCGGGCAAAAAACATATCATTCCCGGAAATTGCTGATGTTTTAAATTCCCGCGGAGTAAAGACTAAATATGGTGGGAAGTTTTATGCGGGCACTATATATAAAATTGTTACCAACAAAAGGTATATCGGTATCCATACTTGGAAGGGTGTTGAATACCCCGCTAAACATCCGCCGATCGTTCCTATGGATCTGTGGAACAAGGTCCATCAGGAGATTCAACCTCAAAACACACATGCAATTAGCAGCCCGAGAGACAATGATTACCTTGTTGAGTTATATTGCCATGAGTGTGGCAGCCGCATGTATGGATGGAAACAGAAACGAAAAAATAGCGAATATATAATATACGATTGCTCTGGACGCAGAAATGGCAGTGAATGTACTCATTTAAAACCTGGCAACAAGATTCACAAAACGGTCCTGGAAGAGCTGAAAAAAATAATATTAAACCCGAAGATACTGATGTCAATAATATCTGAAAGCGACAAATCGAAGTCTACTAACTTAATGCGTATTGCCCAGCAGATTAAGGACCGTGAAAAATTGCTTTCTCAAAAAGAGAAGTTCCTTCTAAGACTGGATGCTGATTACGAAAGGGAAGATTCCCCGTTGCTTCCCGAAATATACAACCGCAGATACTCTGAAACAATGACCGTGATTAACAATCTAAAAAACGAAATATTAAAACTAAAAAGGGAAGCAACGGGGTTAAATGTTAAAGTAGAATCGATTGATTTTGTCCTGAAAAACCTTCAACTTGCTATAGATAATTGGGACAAGCTGAACAATAAAAGGAAGAAGGTTTTAATAAAATCCTTCTTCCCCAGGATTGAAATTTCCAGAAACGGAACTATGTATTTTGATAAAAATGTTCCGACATCCCTTGAATAACAAGGTTTTATGGGCTTATTGCAAAACGTATGTAATCCTTTTACTACAATAATATTAGAAAAAAAACAACAGCTGAGATTTTTTCAGAATTAATAATTGTCCTATAGATAGCTGTGCGGGCTGACCGGCGAACCATTTTTCCTGACTGTAAAGTGAAGGTGCGGGCCCGTACTCCACCCGGTGCTGCCAACTTTGCCGACTGTTTCTCCCTTGGCGACTTCCTGACCGTCAGATACCGACTGGGACGAAAGGTGGGCATACATAGTAGTTATTCCTGCCCCATGGTCAACTATAACCACTTTGCCATAAGCGTTCTGCCAGCCGGCATAAATAACCGTACCACTGTCTGCAGCCTTTACCGCTGTTCCGGAAGGGGCCGGGATATCAATCCCGTCGTGGAACCTGCGCTCCTTCAGTATGGGATGCATCCTCCAGCCATACTCAGAACTTATCCTCGAATATCCCGGTAAAGGCCAGATAAGCTGCCCGGTACCCTTGGCCTTTGAATTTGCCGACTTCCGCCTGATTAACTCGTCCAGCGCCTTAGACTCTTTTTCCATTTCATTCAGGGCATCTTTTAATGCTTCCTGGGTGGACTTAATTTCATCAAGCTTTTCTTCCCGGTCGCCCTTAATTGACTCCAGGCTTGACTGCTGAGTCGATTTCCTGGTTTCCAGAGCCCTGACTTCACTTAATTTCATCTCAAGGTCAGCTTTTTTATTGGAAATATCACGACGTTCAGCCTGAATGTTATTTACCAGTTCGGTATCCTGTTTGACTATCCGGCTTAAAAACTCGAACCTGGTAACAAAATCGGAGAAACTATTGGCGCTAATCAGCACTTCCAGGTAACTCACCTGTCCATTCATGTATATATCCTTAACCCTTACATTAAGAACCGCAGTGCGTTCCCCCAGCCTCTCTTCGGCATCCTTTAAATCAACCCTCACCTTGTCAACCTGTGCACTGACCTTTTTGATTTTTGAGCGCAGCACATCAAGGTCGTTTTCTACCTGGTCAATAGACTTGTCCAGATTGGACAGTTCCTGCAGTACGGCCTTTTCCTTTTTCTTCTCAGTACTAATCTGTCTCTGGGTTTGGGTCATTTCCTGCTGCTTCCGTCTTTGCTCATTAATCAGGTTATCCAGCTCACCGGCAAAGGACGGGATGATAGAAGCCGCAAGCAGGATGCAGGAAGTTATAATGGCCGCAAAAATCCGGCCTTTTTTTGATATTTGATCCACTGGTTTCCCTCCTTCACCTAAATCCTTAAGAACCTGCGCATTGAGATGCCACTCCCCACAGCTCCTATAAACATACCCGCTCCCAGCATGGAACCGCCCAGTACCAGCATGAAGTGCGGGTCTGTCTGCAGCCCGAAAACGGCATAATTGAAATTGCTCTGGATGTAATCAGTGAAAGAAACATAACTAATACCGACTACAAGGACTGCCAGCAACGCTCCGGTAAAACCAAGCGCCATACCTTCCATCAGGAAGGGCCACCTGATAAACCAGTTGGTAGCGCCAAGGACTTTCATTATCTCAATCTCTTTTCTCCTATTGAACACAGTCAATCTGATGGTTGTGGCAATCAAAAAAACAGCTGCCAGGCCCAGCAGAACTATAATCGTAATCCCTACTATACGAACCCACTTAATGACTGCAAAAAGCTTTTCCACAAAGTCTTTGCCATAATCAACCTTTTGCACCTGTTTAAGAGCCTGAAGACCTTCGGCCACCTTGCCCACATCTTCAGGTGCAATGGTATTTATGACAAACAGGTGAGGCAGGGGATTCTTACCGCCAAGGGCATCTACCATGTTCTGCTGGGCCCCTAGTTCTTGCCTGAATTCCCTTAGGGCTTGGTCCTTGCTTTTGAACTCTGCCTTGGCGATCCCGGGCAGCTTATTTATCTCTTCCTTCAGCGCCCGGGCCTCAGCTTCAGCCACATTATCCTTCAGATAGGCAATTATCTCCACATTAGATTCCAGCCTGGTTGCCAGGTAGTTAGCATTCATCACAGTTATCAGAGATGCCCCGAATATAATCAGGGATACGGCAACCGTGCCAATGGAGGCCAAGCCCATCCAATTATTGCGGTACAGGGATTTGCAGGCTTCACGGACGAAGTAGCCAAAAGTCCTAATCCTCATACCCGTATCCACCTCGTTCCTCATCCCTGGCAATCTTACCTTTTTCCAGGGCAACAACCCTTTTTCTCATTGAGTCCACAATTTCTTTGGCATGTGTGGCCATAATGATGGTTGTCCCACATTTATTTATTTCCTGGAGCAGGGTTACGATCTCCCACGAGGTGTCAGGGTCGAGGTTCCCGGTAGGTTCATCGGCTATAACCAACGGCGGGTTATTTACAATAGCCCGGGCAATAGCCACCCTCTGCTGTTCTCCGCCTGACAGCTCAGATGGCATTACATTAGCCTTATCGGCAAGCCGGACCAGCGCCAGCGCCTCCGGCACTGCTTTCCTGATTTCCTTCCGGGATGCCTCTATCACTTCAAGGGCAAACGCAACATTCTCAGCTACTGTTTTGCTTTGCAGCAGCCGGAAGTCCTGAAATATTACCCCGATTGACCTCCTGATATAGGGTATTTCACGCTGCTTATAACGGGAAATATTTTTCCTGTTAAAGAGAATTTGGCCCCGTGATGGCTGCTCCTCCCGAAAGATTAACTTTGTCATTGTTGACTTACCGGCACCGCTGGGGCCTACCAGAAATACAAATTCACCCTTTTCTATTCTCAGTGTTATATCTGTCAAAGCTTTGGTCCCATTCGGGTAGACCTTGGAGACATTAATCATATTTATCATTTAAGAATTAACACCCCTAACAATATTGTTTCGACTCAGTGGTACATCTGTTGGGCTGTAAAATAAGCCTGTCTCATCGACTCTCAAATATAGTTAATTTTTTCGACATTATATCTTAAATTCCTCTTTTAAAGTTTAGAATTAACAGGATTTTCTAAGGGGGGTGGCGAGATGTTGTACCGATTTTCCGCACCTCACCACTTGGCAATGTCATTGCCGGAGTATAGGACTGTCACGGTATCATTCCACAAAACTTGTAAGAAATAAATGAATTTAAAAACATTTGGAAAAATATACATAATAATGCAGGAAATAAAAAAAGTATGTCAAAAGAATTATTAAAAAGACACATTTTATTAATATTCGACCCCAAAAGAATTTTTTCATTAAATTATTATAATCTTTGAAAGGAGGTATTTTTCACACAATAGCAAATCAATATCTTAATATTTACTTTTGGAGGGGTACGATGCTTAACTCAGATAGGATAGATTTAAAGCCTTTGGTATTGGGTTGTATTGCTTGGAACTCAGAATCAAACATCGAAGAGCAACGACTTTATTATAAACTTAAAACCATCGTTGAGAAGCTAAACAGTCACGGAATTGACGTTGAATTGGAAGATTATAGTGATCAAATTGAAATGTTACTTAGTTTCTGGATTAGTCAGAATTACATAGAGAAGAACAATAATTATATTTGCATAATAGAATCAAAGAAACAATATTTTAACAAGGAATTTGTCTTACAGAGATTGTTTGACAGAAGGTCGATTATTGCCAAAAAAGTAGCGTCAACTTTTAGTGAGGTTTTCGATAATGAAGACGAAGATTTTTCGAGACCCGGTCCATGGATATGTACAAATAAATGAGAATGATTTGAAATTCATCGACACTCTTGCTTTTCAAAGATTAAGGAGGATACGCCAATCAGGCTGTCATACAGTGTATCCTAGTGCAAATCATACTAGATTTGAACATTCAATTGGTGTAATGCATTTAGGAATGAGAGTATTCCAAACGGTTGTTAACAAACTACCACCTGACCAGCAAGAGATTATCAGACCTTTAGAAAATACAGTTCGGTATGCTTGTTTGTTACATGATGTGGGACATACTCCACTATCTCATACCGGAGAAATTGTTTTTGATAAAAATAATTTACGTGATGAATTGCATAACAAAATAGGAAAAATTAACCTGGTTAACGGGGCTCAACACGAATACTTAAGTTGCTTAGTTGCATTACATATTTTCAACCAGGAACTTGAGGAATTTGGATGTGATAAAGAACTGTTTTGTCGTATGATAACTGGTAATTTATACCCAAACACAGTCGACAACAAAGTAAAAAACGGTATTATAGAGATTTTGAATTCGTCGATAGATGTAGACAAATTGGATTACTTCTGTAGAGATTCGTTCTCTTCGGGTACAGGAAACACCTTAGTTTCAATTGATACTGATAGATTAATACGAGCCTATAATATAGTTAGTGGTAAACTGTGCTTTGATTCATCTGCACTAAGTGTTGTTGCCAATTTTGTTTATGCAAGAAATACTCTGTATATGTGGGTATATAACCATCACGTTACAGTTTATACAGACCATCTCTTACAAAAATTCTTGTCAACATTAGACCCACCAACGAAGCAAAAGTATTTTTCAATAGAAGCTATAAGGGATAACTTAGTTGATGACCATGATATTTACCAACTGTTTAAAGAATTAAAAGATAGCAGTCCTATAAATAATTCACTTTATCAACAACTTTTTGGTAGAGCACACTATAAAGCTCCTTGGAAAAACCAATTCCAATTGAAAGAGCTATTTTCTCAAGCAGATGCCCAATTAGGACAATTTATTAATACAGACCCCAGCAACATAGAAAGCGATTTAAAAGAGAAACTGCAGTTAGACGAAGGCAACATTTTTGCAGTTAAAGCGGAGTACAAGTTTAAAAGCCCAAAAGTGTACCTCAATTTATCGGGAATAACAAAAGATTTTGCATCAATTTTCCATAAAGATATCTATTTTACTTTACTTGATACGGTTCCAATGGTATATGTTCATCCTGAAGTAGACCTTGAGACAGTTAGGACAGCTGTAAAACAGTTATACATTTAGAAAGCTGAAAAGGGGTAGATATGTTCCGGAAGAATATATCTACCCCTTACACGCTTTTGTATTAAGTAACCGGACTGTCCCTTTACTTTATCCTTTTTTCCTGCCCATGACCTTTTTAGCTGCAGCAGCAATATCCCCAGCCATCAGCCCGTATTTCTGCAGCAGCTCGGACGGTGGGCCGGATTCGCCAAAGGTGTCCCTGACACCCACCATTTCCTGGGGAACCGGTTCGGACTGTACCAGGACCTCGGCCACTGCGCTGCCAAGACCTCCAATGATGTTGTGCTCTTCCGCAGTTACCACAGCCCCGGTTTCCCGCGCTGCCTTTAGAATCACATCCCTGTCAATAGGTTTGATTGTATGCATATTAATGACCCGGACACTGATATTTTCCCCGGCCAGCGCCTCAGCGGCCTCTACTGCCTGACCTACCATTAAACCACAGGCGATGACGGTAACATCACTGCCCTCCCTAAGAGTGACAGCTTTTCCTACCTCAAAACGGTAGTTTTCATCAAACACCGCCGGAAGGCCCAGCCTGCCCAGTCTCAGATAAACAGGCCCCTTTATTTCCACTGCTGCCTCTACCGCCTTTTCTGTCTCCACAGCATCTGCGGGTACGATTACTGTCATATTGGGCAGTGTCCGCATCAGGGAAATATCCTCAATCGACTGGTGTGAAGCCCCATCTTCACCTACACTGATTCCCGCATGAGTGGCGGCAATCTTAACATTCAGCTTCGGATAGGCTATGGAATTACGAATCTGCTCAAAAGCCCTTCCGGTGGCAAATACCGCGAAAGAACTGGCAAAAGGTATTTTCCCTGCGGCAGCCAATCCGGCGGCTGTCCCCAGCATGTTTTGCTCGGCAACTCCCATATCAAAAAAACGTTCCGGGAATACTGCGGCAAAATCCGCTGTCTTGGTCGATTTAGAAAGGTCGGCATCAAGGACTACTATGTTATTGTTCACTGCTCCCAACCGGGCCAAGGTTTTCCCATAAGCTTCACGTGTTGCTATTTTTTTACTCACCGGCTTCCCCTCCCAACTCGGCCAGGGCCTGGCATATCTGCTCACCATTCGGGGCGCTGCCGTGCCAGCCTGCCTGATTTTCCATGAATGAGACTCCTTTTCCCTTAACAGTGTTGGCCACAATCATAACAGGTTTCCCCTTAATCTCCCTGGCTCTGGCCAAAGCATCGGTAATTTCCTTCATATTATGGCCATCTATCTCCTCAACATGCCATCCAAAGGCACGCCACTTGTCTGCCACAGGTTCCGGTGACATTACTTCGGTGACAGGACCGTCAATCTGCAGTCCATTATGGTCCAGGAAGGCAACCAGATTGTCAAGCTTATAATGGGCTGCCGCCATAGCAGCCTCCCAGACCTGACCCTCCTGGATTTCCCCATCACCAAGAACCACATAAACACGGTAATCACGCTTGTCCAATTTACCGGCGATAGCCATCCCATTAGCCACCGAAAGCCCCTGGCCAAGGGACCCTGTTGACATCTCAATCCCTGGCAGGTGTTTCATACTGGGGTGTCCCTGCAGCCTGCTGCCGGTTTTCCTCAGGGTCATCAGTTCATCCACCGGAAAAAACCCTTTTTCAGCCAGGGCAGCATATAAAACAGGCGCAGCATGCCCCTTACTGAGTACAAACCGATCCCTTCCCGGCCAATCCGGCTTCTGCGGGTCAGTCTTCATCTCATTAAAAAATAGAGCCGCAACAATATCGGCAGCGGAAAGTGAACCTCCGGGATGCCCTGACCCGGCTTCCCCCAGCATCCTTACGATATCCTGCCGCATTTTACAAGCCTTGGCCTCCAAATCCTGCAGTACAGAACTATCCATTTTTTTGTCACTCCTTCTCGGTTTTGTGATTATTTCACACTCTTCTCTTAAAGCCCTCTCCCAAGACTTCATGAACATCTGTCAGGATAACAAAAGCCTTTGGGTCGATACTATGTACCAGTTTTTTCAATATAGAGATTTCAGCCCTGGTAACAACAGAAAACACAACATCCCGGTCGGTCCCGGTATACATTCCTGTACCCTTTAAGGTAGTGACCCCCCGATCCATCTGGCTCAGGATAGCTTCAGATATCTCCCGGGGCCTGTCGGAAATAATCAGCGCTGCCTTGGCATAGCCAAAGCCCTCCTGGACCATATCAATTACCCTTGACGTGAGAAATATTGTGAGCAGGGCATAAAGGGCCAGTTCCGCACTCTTGAAGGTGATTCCAGCTGCAGCTATAACAGCGGCATCAATCATGAAGAGAACAACACCGACACTCATTTTCATGTAATTATTTACAATGGCGGCAGCAAGGTCAGTGCCCCCTGTTGTACCCCCGTTGCGGAAAACAATACCGATTCCGATACCGGTTACAATACCTCCATATATGGATGCAAGCAGCGGGTCCCTGGTGGGAACAGGCAGAATCGGCGCCAGGAGGTCCACCGCCAGGGAAATGGTCACCGTCCCGAATAAGGACCTGATACCAAAGCCCACCCCCAGCTTCCTTATTCCGATAAGGAAAAGGGGCACGTTTATGATGAGCATGGTCATGCCCACCGGAAAACGTGCCGCATAATAAACAATAGTGGCAATCCCGCTTACCCCGCCGGCAGCAATCTTATTAGGCACAAGAAACATATCCAGGCCTATTGCAGTAAGTAAAACACCAATTAATATGAAAAAATATTCGCGTATTAGCCTTCGTTTCAAGGAAGCCAACTCCCTTAGCATGCTACTAGTATAATCCCTCGGGAGCGCCTGTTCTAATCACAATGTTTTACCGGTGTTTAGCCTGTGACTGCAGGTAAGCAGAGATAAACGGGGAGATATTTCCATTCATTACCGCATCCACATTACCAATCTCGACTCCCGTCCGGTGGTCTTTCACCAGGGTATAGGGTTGAAAAATGTATGATCTGATCTGACTTCCCCAGGCAATATCCTGCTGTTCTCCGCGGAGTGCGCTGATCTCCTGCTCCTTCTGTTTTAGCTGCAGATCCAGGAGTTTCGCCTGAAGAAATTTCATGGCCTTCAGGCGGTTTGCATGTTGGGAGCGCTCATTCTGGCACTGGACAACAATTCCTGAGGGCAGGTGTGTTATCCTTACCGCGGAATCGGTTTTATTGACATGCTGCCCGCCGGCCCCGCCGGAACGGTAAGTATCAACCTTCAAATCCCCCGGGTCAATAACAACCAGGTTATCGTCCTCAACCTCAGGAAGCACATCAACTGAGGCAAAGGAAGTATGCCTTCTTCCTGAGGCGTCAAAAGGCGATATCCTTACCAAACGGTGCACTCCTTTTTCAGTCTTGAGGTAACCGTAAACATTTTCACCGGTAATAAGCAGTGAAGCGCTCTTGACACCGGCTTCGTCCCCAGGCAGGAAGTCCAGGGTTTCGACACCATAGTCCCTTTCATCAGCCCACCTGGTATACATACGCAGCAGCATTTCCACCCAGTCCTGGGCCTCAGTGCCCCCTGCTCCGGCATGTAGTGAAATAACAGCATTAGCCCGGTCGTACGGACCGCTTAATAACAGTACCAGTTCAATACCACTGAGGATGGCTTCAAGCTCTTCCATGTCCCTGGATACTTCCTTTTCCAGGGATTCATCCCCCTCTTCCATGCCCAGCTGCCAGAGAAGATTAACATCTTCATACATTCGGGACACTTGGTTATAATCATTTATCCTGCTTTGCAGGCGGTTAATCTCCTGCATCGCTTTTTGGGCCGCTTCCGGTTCATCCCAGAAACCGTCCTCAGCGGAGCGTGATTCCAATTCTGCCGCCTTTTTTAATTTGTTATCAAAGTCAAAGAGAAACCCTCAGATCTTCAATACGCCTTCCGAGCATTTCCAGTTCCTTTTTTAAGTCTGCCAGCACACGTATACCCCCAAATCCTTTTTATAGCTGTTATATTTCTCAGCCTATATAATTATACTTTCCCCTGAAATTTTTGTCAAAATTTAATATCCTTTTTGTGAATTTGCCATATCCCTGGCTATATGGAAGTTTCCCTCTATCGTGCCCCCGGTTCCAAAACCATAACGGACATCAAAGCCGGTCCGGCCCTTTATAGCGGCCTTAATCCTGGTAACCATTTTTTTAATGATGCTGTCTTCCAGCACCTTTGTAATCACAGCATATTCATCCCCGCCTACCAGGCTGACCATATCTTTTTCCCGGTAAAAATCCTGTACCCGGATAACAGAACGGATAGTATGCAGCACCTCTTTTTTCATAGACTGCACCTTGTATTCACTGTTATTGACCACAAAAGACCCAAAACTTCTGATATCCAGCAGAATTACTGTCTCCCTGCCATTCAGGCTGTTTCCCAGCAGGGAAATACGCGGGTCGGAAGTATCGGTCACCCCTATCACCAAGTCTTTTACCAGTTCATCTTCCATCTTTTCCGGTTCACCATTAAGGCAAACCCGCCCTTCAAACTTTCTTTCAATAGCACATAGCTGATCAATAACTGCAACTGCCTGTGAGAGTATGCTGCCGCTTACAGCATACTGCCCCGGTTTATAATGAAGAATGTCTTCATAAATCACCCCTGGCAGGAAAAGACCTCTTGCCATCAGTCTAAGTGTCTCCGGCAAAATTTTAACATGATGATGCAGTACAATAGCTTCCAGAATATCATCCTTCAGGTTATACGTCTCCCCAATCAGCAAGCCGCGTTCAATATGGTCATGCAGCGGGGCGCTGAACTCCACCCAGGAGGGAATGCCATAGCGTTTCAGCCTCCTGGGCACCTTTACCGGTTTCATCTTCCGGTCGCCAAAGCCCCTGTCATCAACTTCTTCCCCCTTGCCGGAGTCATGGAACAAGACCGCTGTCAGGAGTTTCTCCCTGCTTATGCCAAGCTCCTGAAGACAATTTTCCCTGACCTGGAGCGCATGTTCACACATCCGGACAACATGGTGCAATTGATTCTCGCCAAGGCAGACAACATCAGCCAGTTGGAACAATTCCTGTATTTCAAATATCCTGTTAAGGACCGGTATGATGTGCGGGCTGACAAGACTGTGCATTACTTTAAGCATCAGCTCGCGGCTGCACATCGCTGAATGGCAGTCGTCTGTCCGGCCGCATTCGACTTTCTCTCCATGGCACATTAACTTAAGCTGCAACAGGCCGTCCTCCCTTCAAATGGCGTCAGTACCCCCTGTTAAGAATTCTTCCACAGTAGAAAAAGGATGCCTTTGACATTATGTCATGACATCCTGGTGTCTAAATATTCTAAGCTGTCTCTGTATGTAAACTATCCTGTCTCTAATCCCTGTTCACCATTACTATTCAACAATTATAACCTGATTATCCTTTCCGGGTTCAGCGATATTCAGCAAACTCTTCAATACTACTATGTCAACCCGGCGGTTTTTGACCCTGTTCTGTTCAGAGGTATTGGGAACTATGGGACGGAATTCGCCATAACCGGTAGCAGACAGCATTTCCGGTTTAAGACCGACCTGGGTTACCAAATACCTGACCACATTGGTAGCCCGTGCCGTTGAGAGTTCCCAGTTGGAAGGATAACGGCTGGTATTTATGGGAAGGTTGCAGGTATGTCCTTCGATGCGGATATTATTCGGCATCTTTGCCAGAACCTGGCCGACATCGCCAACTACATTCCTGGCTTCCGGGGTCAAATCAGCAGACCCAATCCGGAAGAGCAGGGCTTCCTTGAGACTAATCACCAGCCCGCGTTCTTCCTGACCCACCTCGACCTTGCCCTCAAGTCCTTTTTCCTTGATATACTTTTCCAGTTCTTTCAAGGCCCCTTCCATGCTGGCCGCCTCAGTCTTTGCGCCGGCAGCAGTCTGTCCTGTATCCACCAACATCGGACCCGGGGCCTCACCAACAAAACTACCACTCTTTTCCCCCAGCAGGGCCTCACTCATAGAAGATGACAGCTGAGCAAATTTCTTCGCATTTACATTACTAATAGTATACATCAGCACGAAAAATATCATCAAGAGGGTAATCAGGTCAGAATATGTAATGAGCCATCGTTCATGGTTGGGCGCCTTTTCCGGCTCGCCTTTGCGTCTGCCCATGCAATCACCCCTATTCCTTGGAGGCTATGTTTTCCTGACGTACTTTTGTTGCTAAGAAGGCTTTCAGTTTTTCCTTTACAATACTCGGGTTGTCACCTGCCTGGATGGAAAGGATGCCCTCAAGGGCTATCTCCATAACAAACCGCTCCTGCTTACTCTTCAGTTTTAACTTATGACCGATAGGCAGCCAGGCAACGTTTGCAAAAGCCACGCCGTAAAGTGTCGCAATAAAAGCTACTGCAATTGACGGGCCCAGGGAATCCGGATCAGCCAGGTTACTGAGGACGTGGACAAGACCCATAACGGTTCCGATAATACCCATGGTAGGTGAATAACCGCCGGCTGCTTCAAAGATCTCGGCCCCAATTTTATGTCTCTGATCGGTGAATTCTATCTGTGTCTCCAGAATATCCCTTACCAGGGCCGGGTCGGTACCATCCACCACAAGCTGTATCCCCTGCTTGAGAAAATCATCATCAATAGTGGCTGTCTCCCTTTCCAGGCTCAGCAGCCCTTCACGCCTGGCCTTTTCTGCAAAACTGCTTAAAATAGCAATAAGCTCCTGGACCTCATATCTCTTCTCAGTGAAAGTGATTTTAATCAGCTGGGGTACCTGCTTAATGTCTTCCATCGAGAAACTGGCAATAGTAGCCCCTGCAGTACCACCGAATACAATCAATGCCGCAGTCGGTTCCAACAAGGAAGTAAAATGGCCGCCCTCCAGCAAAAAGCCGCCTACGAGCATTGCAAATCCGAGTACAAGTCCTAAAATTGATGATAAATCCACGCTTGGCCCACCCTCTTAATCACATTTATTTATTATAATAATTGGCTGTTTTTTCGTCTTTTCCTGCAAAAATTATGGATAATTTGACATTTTTTTCACTTGTGCCTGACATAATCGGGGCAGCTGCCATTAGACACTGTCCTTATCATTCATTCCTGACAATATCAGGTATCGTAAAAAAGCAGGCCTGACTTTAGGTATTGGGCAAAAAAAAGAGCTCTCAGGCTGAGCTCACGTTTTATTGAATAGCTAAATTGTTATAAAATAGGGGTAGATGTGTTCCGAAACGCGGAGTCTGTCGTCCGTCCGGCCAGCGACCCGCAAAGCGGGAGCTGCTGCCGGCGGAGACGTAGCCCGCGGTAGGAATACATCTACCCCTATCCAATTACAATTCAACAATCAAAAACATATGAAGCTCTGCTAACTGCCACAGCACTTTTTGTATTTCTTCCCGCTTCCACAGGGACACGGGTCATTCCTGCCGACACGGTTTTCCACCTTCCGCGGCTGCCTGGGCCCGCTGTCCTCGTTATATCTGTTCTCAGTAACATTCTGGTGCTGGGCAACGGGTTCCTTGACAACATTTACCCTGAAGATATAGCGAACGACATCCTCCTGGATAGATGAAATCATGTTCTGGAACATCTCATATCCCTCAAACTTGTATTCCACCAAAGGATCCTTCTGCCCATACGCCCGGAGTCCGATACCCTGCCGCAGCTGGTCCATGGCATCAAGGTGGTCCATCCATTTTTCGTCAACCATGCGGAGCAAAATTACCTTTTCGATATGCCTGGCATTTTCCTCACCAAGCTCCTGTTCACGGGCATCATACGTATCCATTGACTTTTTGTACAATAGGTCTTTGACCGCATCCCTGCCCATGTCTGCCAAATCCTCAGGAGTCAGTTCATGATGGGGCAGGTACAATTCACCTGCGTGCTCAAGCAGCCCCTGAAGATCCCATTCCTCGGGGTGTACCCCCGGGTTGCAGTAGACATCCATGTCGCTGTCTATCATTGTCTCAATCATCTGGTTGATGGTTTCCCTGAGGTTTTCTTCAAGAAGCACCCGCCGGCGCTGTTCATAAATTACTTCCCGCTGCTTGTTCATTACATCATCATATTCCAAAACGTTTTTCCTGATATCGAAGTTGCGGTTCTCCACCCTCTTCTGGGCTGTCTCAATTGACCTGGTAATCAGGGAATGTTCAATCGGAATATCATCTTCCATCCCCAGTTTGCCCATCAAAGAGCTGATATTATCAGAGCCAAAAAGGCGCATCAGATCATCTTCCATCGAAATATAGAACCGGGTGGACCCGGGGTCACCCTGCCGTCCGGTACGACCGCGGAGCTGATTATCAATACGACGGCTCTCATGGCGCTCAGTACCTATAATATGCAGGCCTCCGAGAGATACAACTTTTTCGTGCTCCTGATCAGTTTCGGCTTTAATTTTATTGAAAAGTTTTTCATAGTTTTCCCGGTCAACCTGTTCGTTGTCACCCTTCTTTGCCTGTTCCTGTGCCAGGAACTCAGGGTTCCCCCCCAGGAGGATGTCAGTACCACGACCGGCCATGTTAGTGGCAATAGTAACTGCACCGAAACGACCGGCTTGGGCTACGATTTCCGCTTCCTTTTCATGATGCTTTGCATTAAGTACCTGATGCGGAATACCCCGTTTCTTCAGCGTCACACTTAATTCTTCAGATTTCTCAATGGAAATGGTACCCACCAGAACCGGCTGCCCCAGGGCATGCCGTTCCGCGATTTCGTCTACGGCAGCATCAAACTTGGCCTTCTCGGTCTTGTAGATAACATCCGGCAAATCTTTCCTTATCATTGGCCTGTTAGTAGGAATAACTACCACATCGAGCCCATAGATTTTGCGGAACTCGTCCTCTTCAGTTATAGCAGTACCTGTCATTCCTGCCAGCTTCTCATACATCCGGAAATAGTTCTGGAACGTAATGGTGGCCAGGGTCTGAGACTCCCGTTCAATTTTGACCCCCTCTTTGGCCTCAATAGCCTGGTGCAGGCCTTCACTGTAACGGCGTCCCAGCATCAGCCGCCCGGTAAACTCATCCACAATGATTACTTCACCGTCTTTAACCACATAATCCCGGTCCCTTTTCATCAGGCCATGGGCCTTGAGCGCCTGGTTCAGGTGGTGTGTGAGTTCGATATGGTCATCTTCATAGAGGTTCTGAACCCCCAGGATTTGCTCAACTGCGGTCACACCCTCCTCGGTAAGAACAACGGTGTGAGCCTTTTCATCAACAGTAAAATGTTCTTCCCTTTTCAGTCTTGGCACTACTTTTGCCATTGTGTAATAAAGGTCGGTAGCCTTGTCAGCCTGTCCTGATATAATCAGCGGGGTTCTGGCCTCATCAATCAGAATACTGTCAACCTCATCCACAATAGCATAATAGAGGTCCCTCTGGACCATGTTCTCTTTTTGAATTACCATATTATCCCTGAGGTAATCGAAACCAAACTCATTATTGGTTCCGTAAACTATATCAGAACTATAGGCCGCAATTTTTTCATCATAATCCAGCCCGTGAACAATCAGGCCAACAGATAGACCCATAAACCTGAAAATCTGCCCCATCCATTCACTGTCCCTTGTGGCCAGATAATCGTTTACCGTAACAATATGCACTCCCCGCCCGGTAAGAGCATTAAGGTACGCCGGCAGTGTGGCCACAAGGGTTTTACCTTCACCGGTCCTCATCTCAGATATTCTTCCCTGGTGAAGGACCATCCCACCTATCAGTTGGACATCAAAATGCCTCATTCCCAATACCCTTTTAGAGGCTTCCCTGACAACAGCAAATGCCTCCGGAAGAATGTCATCAATATCAGCGCCATCAGCCAGTCTGTTTCTAAACTCTCCTGTTTTCCCCTGCAGTTCAGTGTCTGTCAGCCTCTGAAGTTCCGGCTCAAGACCATTTATTTCATTAACGGTTTTCTGGAGCTTTTTGATAATCTTAGCATTATCATCAAACAGCTTCTTCACAAACCCTAGCATAAAAACACCCCTTTTTTTAAATAAACAAAAGAGACCTGTGCGGCCTCACTAAAACACAGTTATACACATTTTAGATTTTAGCACTTTTGGCAGGAGAGTTCAAGCCGCGGCGAAATGGGGAATATTAGTGTTTCAGGGAGGTTATTGGGTTTTACCCCTGATTACTTTTATTATCAACGCCAAAACTCCTGCATTTAGCAGGATATCCCCTATGCTGATCAATTGACGCTGGTATGGCAATTTTATATAAAATATGTCTGCCAGGAAGGCCAATGATGTCTCATCTGTCATCAGCCCATGGGTCCCACCCCTCCCGGCGGCCAGGAGCTCAGCCATCTGCGCGGGAATTACATCAGCACGCACCGGCATCTGACCGGCATTTAACGCAATAACCGCAAAATTAAGCAGGGTTCCCGCAATAATTAGCTGCATCCCTGGTATGCTGCGGTTTTTAACTAAGGCAAACAATAGGATCAGATATGAAAGGGTGTGCAGATAGGAATATCCCCCAAACTCCCACCTGGGGGCTCCAAAATCAATGCCTACTTGAATTAAGTAGGCCACCACAATAACATATATAAATTTAATTTTTAACTGACTGAGATTGCTGAAACGTCCTCCGGTCACCATGCCGATAATAACAGCAGCAATTATAATTTCAAAAAACATCTAAAATCTCACCCCGTCTGTAAAGTACTTTTTTAAACTTTCCAATCAAGTTAGGGTCAAATTGGGTACCGGCCAGTTGTTCTATCTCCGCAACCGCCTGCTCCGGAGTTTTGGCTCCTCTGAAGGGGCGGTCAGTGGTCATAGCATCATATGCGTCCGCCAGAGCCAATAACCGTGACACAAGCGGTATACTTTCGCCCTTCAGCCCGGCAGGATACCCTGTGCCGTCATACCTCTCATGATGGTGCATCACAAAAGAGGCTTTAGAAGAAAGAAACTTTATTTTCTGCAGAATTTCTGCCCCCAGAATAGCATGCTGTTTAACCGTCTCATACTCCTCATAAGAAAGCGCCCCGGGCTTGTTAAGTATTTCGTCAGAAACCCCTATTTTCCCTGCATCATGAAGGAGGGCGACATACTCAAGCTTCTGGAGGTCCTTTTCAGAAAAACTGAACTCCTTTGCCAGTGCCAGAGTCAGCTCCGCGACCCGCTCAGAATGTCCCTTCATGTACGGGTCTTTGGCCTCTATAGCCTTGGCAAGAGTCCTCACAGTCTTCAGGTAGCTCTGCTGTATATTCAGGGACAACCTGAATGCGTGACTCACTAACATAACCGGAACAAAAAAGAGGAGGAGAACAAATAACTGTGATTCCAAAACACTGTGTCTAATTATATAAACTAAGAGATATGTTAAAAATGCCAGGGCAAAAAAGTTGCCTCCAATGGTCTTTATGGCTGAAGACCAGTTGGCATAAAAGGAGTCTCCTGTATGCAGAACACCTTCAAGAGCGATAAATACAGTATATACAAGGAAATAAACCACTGATGCCATTACAGATGCAGCCACCGGAGGCAAACCCGCCAGGTAAGCCACACCTGCCGCTCCTGTAGCCAAAGCCATCTGAGAGGATAATTTGACGATACCGCTAAAGGACGCCTCCCGCCCAAGCAGTATGGCAAAAAACCCGGAGGCAAAAGTTGTCACAAATCTAGTTATTATTGCTGCAGGAACACCATAAAGAGCGAGCAGCACCAGGTCCAGGATAAACGCCACCGAAAAAACAGTTCCCTGTGACAACCGAGCCGGCATTAGCTGTGCTATAAAAGAAAGCATTGCATAAATAGCCACCGGCGAAAGAAATCTTTGATTTATAAGAAATATACTAATGAACACAACCAGTAATCCACTGGTCACTGTAATAAATGTGACTACCCGGTGACCAGCAGCAGCTGTTTTAGAAACGGCCCCTGTTTCCATAGCCCCTCCCATATTGATGCTAATTCTTGGTTAAACTATCTCATATATTCTCTTATCTACTTCTCGGCAACTGATGCGGCCTCCAGAAAAGCTCTATACTCTTCTGTCGGCTTACCGCTCCGTAACAACACAAAGGCTTCTACAAGTTCGGGGTCAAAGTGTGTCCCCGAGCAGTTCCTTACCTCCTCCAGAGCCTCTTCCGGTGTCATTTTGCTACGGTAAGACCTATCGGAAGTCATGGCATCAAAGGAATCTGCCAAAGTAATAATCCTGGCGCCAAGTGGTATGACCTTTCCTTTAAGGCCGTCAGGATACCCGGAACCGTCATATTTCTCATGGTGATTCCTGACAAAATGTGTAAAAGACCCGAGGTAATTGAGATCCTTTAAGATATGTTCACCAATAACCGGATGCAGCTTAATTTTGTCAAACTCGTTGTCCGCCAGTCTGCCCACTCTCGTTAGGAGTTCATCACTGATACCGATTTTGCCGATATCATGCAGGAAAGCCATGTGCTGAATCGCTTCCACCTGGTCTTCCCGGAGCCTCAACTGGCGTGCCAACTCTACAGCATAATTGGCCACTCGGTCGGAATGACCCCTGGTATATCTGTCCTTGGCATCCAGGGCGCCGGCCAAAGCCTCCAGAGTATTTATATAAACCTCCCTGGTGTCCATGTAAGATTTAAATATATAGCGGGCCAGGAGCAATGGAGCAAAAAACAGAATTACTCCCATAGGACCGGTGTAGGTATAGGTTTTTGCCATCAACAGTCCTAATGGAGCCAACATTATTAGATTAGGTATTGCCCACCTCATATTTGTAAGCCATATTCCGTATAAGGAAATGTTAAACTCCAGCGACATAATTAGTGAAAATGCCGTACCATTCACCGCAAGATAAGCGAATGTAGCACCTATATAAGGAAGCACGTTTTCTAAACTGATATTATAACGGGAACCTCCCAAATATTGATAGACTAAACCGGCAGTTCCCGTAGCCAAGACAAATTGTGCACAATTAAATGCCAGTCTATGAATTTTACTTTTCGAAATAATTTCGCTGGCAATATTGGCAGCTAACATGACAAAAGCGGAAATAGTTGGTCCAAAAAGTACAATACTGGCAAACGCCACTGCCTCTGTAACCGTAACCCTGCCTCCCCGCGGCAGCGATACAGGCATTGAATCAGCAAAAATCGCCAAAACTGAAAAAAACAGGAATTCTTTAATCATTTCGCTATTAATTTGAAAAGAAGGAATTAATAGAAATAGTAAAACTATTGCAGATGTTACAGTAACAATAATATATATTTTAACTATCGCGGGAGGGGAACCGTTCAATGTAAACCCACCTTTTTAAAAAAAACGGACCGACAGTGCATTACTCTGTAGCTTAGTGGCTTAAATACTTGTATTAGTACTTGAAACCTGCACCACCTGCTAAAACTAAAGTAACAATAGCCATAGCGATCTTAACCAAAGTTGCTTTCATGTAAAGTAACCCCCCGTTCCGTCTCTGACTCAACCGGTAACCGCTATGTACCAGCCGGTATCTGGACTTCCGCTCGGGTGGTTCCGCTCGTATGTTGCATTTTTTTCTGGTCATACTTTACCGAAAAACAATTTAAAACAAAGATCTGGGCTCTGTCGGTCCTTTAAAATAACATAACTAATTGGGTATCAATCATTAAGCAGCAGCGCCATCCGCCTGTTAATAGCGGCGAGAGTTGCTTTGACAGCTGCTTCCCTCTCGTCATGATTAAGAAATGCTGAGCCAATCAACCTCTCTTCTCCTACATTTGTTATCAGGGAAATCGAAACTGCAACAGCATCTCTTCCGGCAAGCACAAAACGCGTAATATCCTCTGTAACCATATTGCAGGTTCCCTTCATATAACTCTCTATAGCCAATACAGTTGCCTGTGCGATAACTCTGAGCTTATTATTTGCCGTACTTGGACCGGATGCAATGCCACCATACATTTCGCCGCCGATCTCAAGATCAACCTTGGCCTCAGTCTTCCTGCCCCCCGAACTAACGGTTACAGCGACCAGTTTAGGCCTTACTTCCTGCATTGGACCAGGGCCTTCATCATCCTGCATCTGAGCAACACTCACTTTTTTATGGTCAATGCTAATCCCAAACTGAGCCATGAAAGCCGATTCAATATCCCGCACTATCTGTTTTGGGCCCCGGCTGGACCCAGAGAGTACATGTATTTCGGCAATTTCACCGGCCTCATCAGTTACAATTCGCGCGGAAATGACGTCTTTTATCTGCCTGATAATGTCCTCATAATCAGTAAGCTTACCTTCGACGTACCTGTCTGATGCCATAAAAACCCCCGCGTTTCTTTCTAAATTTTTTATAACTGCCATTTAGTACCAAGTTCTGAAAATTATATTTCTATTTTCTACTTTTAAGCAGTATTTCCTTCTTTTTCTTAGACAAAATAATATAAAATTTTTCCGAAATTCTGTTAATTAATATATTTTTGCCAAATTTACCCCACATCTTAGTGATTCAAGAGTTCTTGGCAGCTCTCTTTTCGATTTCTGACAATATTAAAAGGACTCACCTATAATCGGCGAGCCCCTTTTTGTCAAATGATGTATTAATAATTTTTAGAACTCCGGCTCAATCAAGCCATAATTTCCATCCTTCCTTTTATACAACACATTTACTTCTTCAGTCTCTGCATTGGAAAAAACAAAGAAACTGTGACCCAGCAGATTCATTTGCATTACAGCCTCCTCCACCGGCATTGGCTTAACAGCGAACCTCTTGGTCTTCTTTATAAAAGGCTCCTCATAGCTTTCGTTGTCAGCAGCGGCAGGTACAGCCTTGCCTTCCACCCTGGACTTTTTGCTCAGCTTACCCTTATACCTGGCAATCTGTTTCTCAAGTTTCTCAATAACCAGGTCAACCGAAGCATACATATCACCGGTTGCCTCTTCTCCTCTAAGTATCATTCCATTAACAGGTATGGTCACTTCCACCTTGTGGGTATCCTTCACAACTACCAAAGTAACCTGTGCCTCGGACAGATCAAGGTATTTTTCAAGTTTTACAAGTTTTCTTTCGACATAATCTTTTAAAGCATTAGTAACTTCGATATTCTTTCCCCTGACAATGATCTTCATAATTGGCCACTCCTTTCGGTCACTTTCTTTATTACTATTCCCTTAATCTGGGCAAAAATCCTTCCTGTAGCCGCAATTATTCTGTATTATTTGGAACTATCTTTGCCATTCCACTATTAAAGGGTAAGTGCCATCTTTATCCATCAACTGCCGTCTGTCTATAGCTACTTAAAAACCCCAGGGAATTTATCCCTGGGGTGAATTCACTTGGTTGTACTAATTTATAGTTTTACAACATTAGCAGCTTGAGGTCCACGTGCACCTTCCACGATTTCGAATTCAACACTCTGACCTTCAGCCAGGGTTTTAAATCCTTCTTCCTGGATGGCGGAAAAGTGTACAAATACATCTCCTCCGTCTTCCCTTTCAATAAAGCCGAATCCTTTTTCCTGATTAAACCATTTTACTTTACCCAACATTCTTTACATTCCCCCTAAAAAAAATATCAGTGAGCCTAGGTAAACCCACTACTTCATCCTAACATAGCAGCTAAATTTTGTCAACACGCAGAAAATTTCTATCGAATTCATAATTTTGCCATATAAACCCACAAAAATCCAAAAAACAAATGTCGAAAAATTACTATTACAAAACCCGACTGTGAATACTTTCCCCTGGGGATAATGTGGATAAGCCTGTTAATAAGTATTAAAATCAGGGGTTCAACTGGGGATAATTTTGTGAATCCGAATATTTTGTCAAATTTACCTGGCCGATTTGTCGAAAAGCGACCGGCGGCTGTGGCGACTAATTTCTCCAGATAATTAAATAACCCGGAATTCTCCGGGTTATCGACAATTCAGTTTATCTTCTGCTTTCAAAGCAGTCACGGCAGTAAACCGGCCTGTCATTCCTTGGCATAAAAGGAACCTGAGTTTCCGCTCCGCAATCAGCACATACCACGGTGTGCATCTCCCTGGGCCTTCCGCTGTTCCGGCCCCCGGAACGCCTGTTGGAGCGACAGGATTTACACCTCTGGGGCTCGTTTTCAAAGCCTTTTTCAGCATAAAACTCCTGTTCTCCGGCAGTGAATATAAATTCATTGCCACATTCTTTACATACCAGTGTCTTGTCTTCGAATGACATGATAGAACCTCCCACTTCTTAGGTGATTCAACCTGGATCCCGTTTGCCGCCTAAGAAGGAGGCCCCAGTTGCAGGTTGTATTATGAGTCAATTATATATTCAGTTTAGGATTTTTGCAATAATTTTCCGTAAATACGGTTCGTTTTTCCGCATAATGTAAAGTTTTTCTCCATTTTCTTATTTCTTGCTGTCAATAAAACGGGGTTCCGGGAATTTTTCCGGCCTATCCAGATATGTCTGCTGAATCTGGTGGTGCTGCTTTATCTTTTTCAACTCTGCAGTTACATCCTGCATGATGTTTTTCATAGTCGTCTGGTTTTTATGATCAATTTCAATAATCTCTTTAATTATCTTTTCTATTACTCTTTTTTGTTCAAAAAAATCTCTTCTGAGGTCAGCATTAATTAAATCCTGAACCTTGTCCAGATTAAATTCTTTAAGGTGCAGGATATTCATGACAGATTCTTTATGTGGTCGAATATCCTCTTCCAATTTAGTGATATCTTTTATAATAAGTCCTCTTTCAGACATTACCTCAGTAATGTGTGCGGACAGAGTTTCGGAAGTTTCAGCAGTTTCGCCGTCAACAGCTTTGTCTGACTCTTCGGCAAGAGTTTTCCCCAGCTTTTGTGACATTTGAAGCAGCCTTAGGTACAACTGGACCTGCTGCTTCAAACCGGTATTAATATGTTGAATATGATTGTTCAGGTTTTTAACCTTCAATATTTACACCACCTGCAGCCGTTGTTGGCTGACCCGACTTATATTTAAGAGCAGCTTCTACCCACGCGTCACGCATATCCTGGACCTGTTCCGTGACCTGTTCAATCAGAACGGGGTCCTTTTTTATATTTGCTTCGATTAGCATCCTGTTCCAGAAATCATAAATATTGCGCAGGTTAAAGGCTATTTCCCCTGTATTCATGTCAAGGCTGACATTAAATTCGTTAATAATGTCCTGGGCTTTGCAGATATATCTGTTTGCTTCCTCTATGTTCTTATTCTCTACAGCTTCCCTGGCAATCCGCAGAAATTTCAGGGCCCCATCATAAAGCATAATGACCAATCGTTCGGGACTGGCAGTTTCCACCGCTGTCTGTTTATAAGTATTGTAAGGATTAGCTTGCATCAAAACTCCACTCCTTTTTTGTTTGGTACTTTTGTAATATTTTATGGGCACATCTCCGGCAGCCGTAACCGTCTACCAAAGCCGGTCCCTTTTTGCTCATTTCCCAGCGCTTTTCCCAATCAGTACATATTTCAGTTATTATTGATGATAATTTGGAAATTGATACGTTGTGTCCCATTCCCAAATTAATAAGTGCGCCTTTCTGTGCCATTTCAGCGGCAGCGGTCACCTGGTTGTCCGCCTGAAGCAGAACTACAGCAGGTGTACCGGTACACGATAATTCATATAATGTTGTCCCCCCGGCCGTAACCGCCAAATCAGAAGACATCATCAGAGCTGCCATATTTTTCACATTATGAAGTAATTCAACGGGATTTCGCACCTTACCTGCGAACTCTGCTATTTTTTTTAAATTTTGGAAGCCTGGCCCGATAATAACCTTTGTCTCAAAATCACCAGGCACTTCATCCAAGGCCTGTACTATTTTGGGGGTGAGGTTTAGAGGGTCACTGCCTCCCACAGATACAAGAACATTATTTACTTCTCTTTTTAGGGTTCTATCTCCCTTTTGGACAAATTCATCACGCAGCAGCACATAATCTGTCCCCAGCAGGAATTCAGTATCTGAGCTTCCAGATTGGTAATCCATACCTGTGGCATATACGTTTCCGTTAATCACCAAATCTGAGGTAAAAATAATTTGATTAAGGTCATCTATAGAAACAACAAGGTCTGCTGCACAACCAATCTGCTCCAGGTAATCCCGGTCAACCGAATAAGAATCAGTAATAACAATATTTGTATCGTGTTTTTCCAAAATTTCTTTAACTTTTGCAATTTCCCCCACAGGATTGCTCCGCTGAATTCCGATGACTTTGTAGCCGTTTTCCGCAATTAGCCTGCTGACAGCACTGTTTTGCGCGGTAATAAACATTATTTCGACGTTTTCGCCCCTGGCCGCATGTCCGGGCATCTGCTCCAGAGCTGCATCTTGTATGGCCTTTGCCAGCGCCAGGCACCTCATTATATGGCCCATACCCAATTGGGGACCGCCATCAGCACGAAAGACCACCTTTATTTTATTCCTGTTTTTTACTGCTTGTATCCTGCCCATACCCGGCTTAAACCTTTTTCTGCTCGATATGAGCATTTATTCCTGCCAGCCCCGGCTTTTCGTTAAGCAGCCGGATAACATCGGCCATTTCGATAATATCACCGGGTCTGTACAAAGCCGCATAAATTTCCTTAATCAGCTTAAAATCCTCTGGAGTATCAACAGTCAGCCTCAGGTCCGGCCTGTCCAGCGGAGGCTCTGCGCAAACATTCATTAGGGTGAAATCTTCAGGATGACGGTACATATATAGAGTTACATGTTCTCTGTAGGACTTTTCGGAAGCCAGCCTGTCAGCCCGTTCCAGTGCATCTCTGGAAAATACCTCTGTATCAAGCCCCCTGGGATAAGTCCGTTCAATGGTATTGCTGACATAGTCGGCATTTCCCAAGAGGTAGGATTCAACCACCCTGTCTACAGTTGCCGGATCAATCAGGGGACAGTCACTGGTAACCCTGATGATGTTATCGGCATTTACCTTCCGGGCAGCCCCCAGATACCTCTCCAGAACATCGTCCTCTGACCCGGCAAACCAGGTAACCCCGTACTTTTCGGCTAATTCTATGATTGGCCGACAATCTGTATTAACTGTTGTGGCAATAACAATTTCATCAATAGTTCCGGCCTTGCGCAGCCGGTCAATCAGATGCTCCAGGAGCGGTTTCCCGGCAACCTCCAGCAGCACCTTCCCGGGCAAACGGGTGGAACCATACCTGGCCTGGACAATACACGCTGTTTTAGACATCCCTTTCACCTCATATCTCAGCCAAAGTATTCATGACACTCAACTTTTCTCAGACGATTTCAATTATATCTTGTCCCAGGTGATCGGCTCATTGGTCTTAATATCAACTGCTGCCTTTCTGCCGATAACTGTGTCCAGATACCTGGGATGGAGCCCGACGCCGGGACGCAGTATTGCCAGCATTTCCCTGGTTATCTCTGCTCCGATGGGAATATCTGTGGCCGCAAAAATGCTTCTTCGGCCCCTCTGGTGATGAATTTTCTCGGATTCAGCCAGTCTTTTTACCGGGCTGCCCACACACATTTCAGCCTCCCGGATACCTTTGACCATTGCCTTAAGTTCACCGGGATTCAGGGCAAACTTGTGGTCCGGTCCCTTTAGACTGTTATCAATGGTAAAGTGTTTTTCGATTACCCGGGCCCCCCTGGCGGCAGCCGCTATAGGCACGGTTATACCCAAAGTATGATCGGAATAACCTACCGGAACTTGGAACGCTGTCTTCAGAGTATCCATAACAGCCAGGTTGACATCCCCCAGCGGCATCGGATAGCTGATACCGCAGTGCAGCAGCGCCGCCTGCCTGTTGCCTGCTGCATATACCGCTTCCAGGGCTTCTTCAATTTCTCCCAGGGACGCCATCCCTGTTGACAGGATAACCGGTTTTCCTTTTTTGCCTATATAGTTGAGAAAAGGTAAATCAACCAGTTCGAATGAAGCTATTTTGTAAGCCGGAACGTCAAGCTTCTCCATCAGTTCAACAGCGTCATAATCAAAGGGTGTGGTCAGAAAAATGATTCCTTTGCTCAGTGCATATTCCATCAGTTCAGCCTGCCATTCCCGGGGCAGTTCAAGGCCTTTATACAGCTCATAGAGGGTTGGGACACCCTCGTACTCGTTACCGAGTTTCATGATTTCATGAGAGGTATTTGCAGCAATCTTATCTGCAGTAAAGGTCTGAAATTTTACCGCATCCGCCCCGGCCTCAACAGCAGCATCAATAAGCCGCTTGGCCTGGCCCAGGTCCCGGTCATGGTTGCTGCCGGCCTCAGCGATGATGAAACAGGGGTGACCGGGTCCTATGGTTTTGCCGGCAATCTTTATTTCCTGTGCCATTAGCCGTCCTCCTTAAGTGTCCAGAGATTAAGCAGAATCGGTTTCAACTGCTGTAAATCAGTTATCTCAAAGTCCGCTTCATAGAGCAGGTCTTTTTTGATTGCAAAACACATCCCGCCCGGTCTCCATATCCTAACCGTGTGCCAGCCAAGTTTCCTGGCAGTAACAAAGTCTTTTTCCGGGTTATCTCCGATGTATACGCATGATTCCGGCACAACACCCAATTTGTCCATAACCCTCTGATAAGGAACCGGACTGGGTTTCCAACACTCAGTTCCGAAGTCGTCGCTGACGATAATTATATCCATCATGTCTTCCAGGCCAAGGGCCTTTATTTTGTTCCACTGGACACCGGCAGCGCCGTCAGTGATGAGCCCCAGCTTTATTTCAAATTTTAAATCGCGGGCAATTTCCGGTGCACTTTCCCAGTTACTTCCCTTTAAATAAGGTATACTTATCTTTAAATCCCTGAGGATTTCCCCGGCATCAGGGTAAAACTCAAGTACCGGTTTGTGGCTGCGATAAACCTCCACGAGCAGGCTCACCAGTGAGGAATCCAGCCCATTATCCAGGAGCACCCGGTCAAAAATCCTGCCCCTGCCCTCTTCACACAGCAGCTGCTGCATCTGCAGAAACAGTTTTTGGTTATTTAACCCGTAGCTGCCGGCCAGGTATTGGGCCACAGCCTTGAAGCCGCTGGACACAAACTGTCTTTCATCATACAGGGTATCATCGAGGTCGAAGACAACCGCTTTAGGATTAACTGTTTTGGGCAGCTTATTAGTATTCTCTAAAGGCATGCTTTACTGCTCCTTAACCAGGTCTTTTCTCGTTATTTGACTTAAATTATCTTCATCCAGAAATAGGGCCTCATCATACCGAAGTATGTATAAGCCATCCTTAAAAGTATGTTTCAGAGGCTGAAGTTTTTCCTTCTGTATCATTCGGGCCAATAGCTGCGGGTAATTAACCCCGGCTGCAATCGCCAGCGGCACCCCGCCGCCAAATCTTGGGTTAATTTCAGTAAAAAGCACTTGCCCCTCAGCTTTTTTAAACGCCTGTATCGTAAGAGGACCAATACCTCCCAGCTTTTCCGCGACTTCGACAGTAAGGTTGATAAGCTCAATGTCTTTTACCGTACGGGATTTGCTCACCTCTCCCGTGCGCACCTCAATCCTTTCCCTTGGGACTACGGCAATCGTTTTCCCGGTAAAATCATTCAATACATCCATCGTATATTCAACGCCCTCGATAAATTCCTGGATAACCGGATTGGGGACATATTGAAGAAAGAACTTCAGTTCTTTTTTATTGTTTACCCGAAAGGTATTTGTGCTGCCCATACCGCTTCTGGGTTTAATGAAAAGCGGAAACCGGCACTTTGATGGAATCTCTTCCGGTAGATAAGTAGCCGGAGATTTGATACCGCCTGAACAAAAAAACCGGTATGTCTGGTACTTATCCTGACAAATCTCCAGGGCCTCATCTGACGAAAGTATCAGGGTCGTTCCGACAGATGCAAATGAATCCCTGTGAGCCGCCAGAACCAGAAACTCCGGCTCCAACAAGGGTATCAGGCCACTGATTTTTTCCCTTTTACATATTTCCAGCAGTGACGGAATGTATTGTTCATCATTGAACCTGGGTATCTGATAATGTTTATCTGTAAAATGTGCCGCCGGGGCCAATGGGCTGATATCGGCAGATATTACCTTACCCCACCGGCAAAAATATTTAATCAATTCCACTCTGCGCCCAACACTGGTAAACAGGAAATTAACCATTATGAAACATCTCCACCCATAACCAAATCCATGGCATCTTTGACTACTATATCCATATTGGCATACTTATACTGGCCCAGCCTTCCTATGCACCGGACATTTTCAAGTTTCTCCGCTTCCTGACGGTACAGTTGATACAATTCCCTGTTCTCTTTTTTAGGGATTGGGTAGTAGGGTTCCCCCTCTGAGGTAGCATATTCCTTTACGATTGTTGTCTTGTCAGATTTCTGACTTGTGAAATGTTTAAATTCCGTTATCCTGGTAAAATCATAATCATTGGGGTAGTTGACTGTGCCTACAGGCTGGTAATACTCCATATTATGAGTCGTAAATTCAAACCGTAAAGACCGGTATGGCAGCCTGCCATATTTATAATTAAAATAATAATCAATAGGGCCGGAAAAAATCATTTCACTATAATTAATTTCATCCTGAATATCCTTAAAATCCGTGTTCAGCAATATGCTAATATTACTGTGGGCCAGCATTTTTGCAGCCATTTTGGTATACCCCTGTGCCGGTATGCCCTGATACCTGTCGCTAAAATACCTGTCATCCCTGTTGTGTCTGACGGGAATTCTTGCGGTGACCTCCTTATCCAGGTCTTTGGGCTCTAAATCCCATTGCTTTATCGTGTAGCCTCTGAAAAAGAGTTCGTACAGCTCATGTCCCACCTTGCTGATGACCATGTCTTCGGCATTGGCTACTTCCCTGCCGCTGTCCCCTACCCTGGCAAAAAAACTGCCTATTGTGTGACTGTCATACCCCGTTCCATACAGCATGTTGACAGTATCTATGTTGATAGGCATGGGTACCGTTTTCCCATTAACAAAAGCAAGCACCCGATGCTGGTAATAAATCCATTCTGTAAAGCGGGACAAAAAATCCCAGACCTCTTTGTAGTTTGTATGAAAAATATGGGGCCCGTAATTATGAATTAAAATGCCGTGTTCATTGTAAGAATCAAACACATTTCCCCCGATATGGCTTCTCCTGTCAACTATCAGGACACGTTTTCCTTTTTCAGCAAGCAGCCTGGCACAGGTTACCCCTGACAAGCCACACCCCACAATCAGATATTCAAACATAACAGCCCTCCCATACCTACTCTTCCCCGTATATTAGTTTTGATTTCCGGCATTCATAGACCCGGTACAGCCAGTCCAGGTTTTTTCCGACAATTACTATATAGACCAAAATGTCTAATTTCCCCAATAAGGCAAACACAGATATTAAAAAATATATTGTAAAGATATCAAATGAAGGGATTATGCCCCTGTCAAGAAACCATTGTTTCCATGGAGCCCTTACCAGTGTATGGTTTTTCATAAATGGAACCACATAATACTGAATTACAATCACATCCAGATAAATTGTCCCCACAAAAGCCGCTTTAACCCATATGGGAACATCAACTGCCCAGGCAATGGAAACAAATAAAAACAGTCTTAAAATCTGATCACAAATCTTGTCAAGCTTGGCCCCAAAAGGTGTACACCGGTTAGTCAGGCGGGCCAGATTACCATCAGCTCCATCAAGAAAGTGATGCAGTTGTAATAGTATCGCCCCGGCTACCCAGTGATAAGTTGCAAAAGACAGCGCTGCTGTAGTTCCTATTAAAAAAGATAAAATTGTCACCATATTTGGAGTCATTTTCAGGTCAAAAACCAGCTTGGTAAAAAACGGGTCAATAATGTGGGCATAATACCTGTTGATAAAGTATTCATGCCTCCTTCGTTCAGTAACTATATACCGCTCTTTAAAACTCCTGTACCTGCTAATAACATTGTTTATCATATAAATTACCCCGAAATCTCCGGCATATTTTATTTTAAGCCCCTTCACGGGCTGCTGCCACTTCATCCAGATAAGTTTTCCCGTTTTCCGCTATTCTCGGGTAGATTACTTTCCGCGCAGCCTCAAGGTCCTCGGGAAAATCAATTTCTATAGAGGGCAAATGAGAGATATCTATGGCGCTTATATTGACTTCTGAGAGCATTTCATCCACTGCGAGTTCAAAAAACGCATTCCCGTGCCCTTTTTGCACTCCTTCTTCTAATTTAGTGATAAATACAGGGTTAATCTCTTGATTGAACCTTGCTATCCCGATAAATTCGCCTGCCGCCTTATGTACATCCAGTTTCTTACCAATTTCCATAATTGCCTGTCCATTTAAGATAACCTTTACTTCTTCCTCACCGCATTTTTTGAAATCAACTGCCATACATGTCTCATTTTTAGAAGTCAGCATGTGGATTACTTCAGGGTGAAATATTACATCAGCATTAAAATAAAGGAAATCACTTCCTGCCATTTCTTCTTTTGTCAGCCACAATGAGTATAAGGTATTTGTTATCCCATACTGCTCATTTACAATAAACTTCACTTTTAACGCAGGGTAATTGCGGCTTATATAATCATATATCTGCTCTTTAAGGTATCCCACAACAATAACAACTTCAGTAATACCGCCCGCAATAATTGCATCCAGCTGGTGACCCAGGATGGCTTTAGGTCCAACATCCACCAGGCATTTAGGGATATTGTCAGTATAAGGTCTTAATCTGCGACAAGCCCCTGCTGCAAGGATAATAGCCTTCAATAAAATCAACTCCCATTGTTTGCTAAGATTTCATCTCGAACCTTAATTGCCTTCAGTTTCCTTACCCACAAAGGAAAAACTGTGACTTTCATAAAATTAAACAAAAACGCATATAAATCAGTCACCAAACGGGTTCCCAAATTAAGTCTCAGGTAATTACCGTATCCGTCAAACAGAACAAATTGTTTAGGATTCAATTTATCTACCTTTCGCCGCCACATTTTCCATCCCCTGTCAGCAAATACCTGGCTGCTTCCAAACAGCACTACATCATAGATACCATCTAGCTGCTGCCATTCACGGGCAATAGTTATTCCCGAATACAATACGCCTTCTTTGCCTGATGAACCCTGCGGCAACAAGACGGTATAATCTTTTATCTCCGCACACTCCTCCAAAATTCCCCTGACCTCATTCAACATCTTTACAGTCACATTTCCTAATATCAATACACGGCAAACACTGCCTTCAATCTCTTTAAAAGGATTAGGGGCTCGTTCCGGTTTTGACTGAGGGAGGTCATTCTTTTTACCCCTTTTGTTAGCCAGTAAATCGGAAAATGCTGTCATAAGCGTTTTGGCTACATTCTTTTTACCAAAATACTTCGAAGTAAATACAGCCTGATACAAACTTGTCAAAATACCGTAATTGGTTTTTTCCCATTGTTCATTCTGAGTATGTCTGTTAAGAAAGAATATTTTATTTCGCCAATAGTAATAAGACGGTAAATTCGAATTTTTAAAACGGGAACCCATTTTGTGCCATACTTTCGAAGATGGCACAGCCAAAATTTTATAGCCTGCTTTTTTTATTCTCGTACACCAATCAATTTCGTCAAAATAGAGAAAATAATCCTGGTCCATCAAACCTACCCTGTTCAAACACTCGTTTCGTACCAGAAGTGAACATGCTATCACATAATCAACTTCAAAATTTCCTTTCGGAACCAGGTCTTCAGTCACACCTACTAAGTGAGGCTTTGTTTCAGCTTTTTGCCAATCTATAAATGCACCCAGCGTCTGTAGTTTATCAGGATAATCCATCTGATAAATAGCAGACCCCACCATACCGATTTGAGAGTCTTTTTCCACTACTGTAATTAATTCTTTTAAAGCATTACTATCTAAAATAACATCATTATCCAATAGATATGAATATTTGTATTTTCCTTCTTTCATTATTCGTTTAAGTCCAGTGTTAAATCCGCCGGACCCACCGAGGTTTTCTTTATTAACAATCAAATTTATCTGGGGGAAATTCTCTCTTATGGCTTCAACAGAACCATCTGACGAAGCATTATCGACTACATAAAGGTCGTAATTGTCATAGTTCTGTTCAAGTACTGATTTTATGCAATTTAAGACATAATCTTTTTTATTCCAGTTACAGATTACAACACCGACTTTAGGATTATCAGAAATCATAGTTTGTCCCCCCAAATCGCTTATTTAAAACATTTTAAAGAAATCAGTCTCAGGGCGCAGACCTTTTTTCAGTAATCCTGCAGCAATTTCATCTGCATGTTCCGACATAATCAATATCCTAGCTTGTCCACCGGGGTAAATCTCATCAGCGTGTAAAACACTTATTCCTGATATGTTAAGGCCTTTTTTTTCATAACTGCTGTCATAAATTCCCTGAACAGATATTCCAAAATATCCTGCTGCTTCCGGGGAATATCTCCCGCCTGCACCCGCGCCATAGATGCAGGCGTTTTTAGAGTCAGGAAAAACATGATTCTTCAGGTAAAAAAACTTCGCATATGCCATTAACCTTGCCATTAAATCTGCTGACGGACAATCATAGCAACCGTTTTTATCAGGTCTGCATAGAGAAATTGCTTTTTCGACCAGATCATCATCTATTCCGTGTTTTTGGAAAACTTTTTTGTTTTTATCAATGATCAAACCAAAGTTGTTCATCATTCTTTCTTTGTTTTTAGTCACACATCCCGGATGGGTCCTGTAATAGCCCAGCTTTTTATCAACATATTTATACTTATATTTGTCAGCAATCCTAATGAACATGTCATATACCGAGCCAACAGAAAACCGTTCATCATAAGGACCGGCTGAAGTAAATACTTCTCTTCTGTACAAAAAGGTGCTCTCCGGAAAATAGAGTCCAAATAAGAGGTCTTTAACCGGCTGATCACTCATTATATTATTAAAACCTACCATTCTTGGGACAAGTATTTTTCCCTCACTGTCAATCCTCTGTGAATCACAGTATACGATTCCTGTGTCAGAAGAGCTGTTATCGATAACAGGCGCCAGGGTTTCAAGCAAGCTGGGTTCCCAGTAGTCATCAGAATCAAGTTTACATATATACTTCCCCTGAACCAAATTTAAAGCTCTATTCATTGAAGCGGGAATTCCCCGGTTAGATTGGTGATATACTGTGAACTTGGGTTTTGTTTCATAAGTATGAAGGATTTCCGGAGTGGCATCAGTAGAGCCATCATTTATAATGATTACTTCCCAATCCTGATAGGTCTGTTTTTCGATGCTGTCAAGAGTTTGCTTTAAATAGTTATGGTTGTTGTAGGCTAACACGATTATACTTACTTTAGGCATTTCTCCACCCCAAATACAAGGTTTTTAAAAATAGACTACAAAGTCCTCTAAGTGCCTGTATCCCCACGATTTCAGCAATTCATTAATCTGAAACTTACCTATACTTGAAGCAATTAAAACCTTATAACCCTTTGTCCGGTCTTTTAAAATATCAGGAGAATACACATATCTGCCCTGAATTTGGGTTCCCTGCTTATCGCTGCCGCTATCAAGGAATCCTTCAATGTCCAGGCCGTTTTCTTTAAGGATTTCCAATACGGTCAGGCCCGCACTCCCTGCTCCCCAGATCAATGGCTGCCTTTCCTTATAGAGATTACGTATTTCATCTTCCTTTATCTGAAATATCATTCTGTTATTTAAATTCTTGTATTTGGCCATATTTGATGACGAAGAAACCCTGATTTTCAATAACACTTCGTTAATTTTGCAGGTTTTATAACCAAGCTTGTTCAATCGGTAAAACAGCTTGTAATCTTCCGCAACCCTGAAGCTGCCATCATACCCTATTGGTGTTATGACTTCCCTTCTGGCCATTATGGTTCCATGAGTTATACAGCAGTACCAATACAGTTTTTCCCTTATTTCTTCAGGCGAAAAGGGCCTGTTTTTATCCTTTTCAACAATGCTTTTATAAAACTTATATCTTTCACTTTCTCCAACTTCACTGTTAGACGGGAAATACTCCACAAATGAATCAACCAGGGAAATGTCAACCCGTTTATCAAGAATGTCCTTCTGCTTACCCAACCTATCAACGTGGCTAATATCATCTGCATCCTGTCTGGCAACATATTTTCCGGAAACCTTTTCTAAACCAAAGTTTAAAGCATTGGCTAGCCCGCCATTTCCCTCAAGGTTGTACACTTTTATTCGTTTGTCGGAAGCATAACTTCTAATTACGTTTAAAGAATTATCTGTGGAGCCATCATTTATTATAATAAATTCAAAATCCTGATAAGTCTGATTTAAGATACTCTCTATAGCTTCACAAAGGTAGTTTTCTGCATTGTAGACAGACATTAATACACTTACTTCAGGCATTGCTTCCACCTCACAAATGTTAAACCAAACAAAAGAAATCTTTATACCTTGCATAGCCCGAGTCTTCCAATTTATCCGAAACTTCATCCCGGCCAACAGTAGTTGTTAATAAAACTAACTTGCCAGTTTTCTTCCCGGCGGTTAAAACTTCCCGGGGTGATACGATGTTTGTATCAAGAAACATTTCACCCTGCAAAGAAGCGCTGCTGTCTATAATAGCGCTGATTTCCAACCCAATTTCTTTAGCCAGTCCCACTACGATTCTTCCCACACTTCCCAAACCCCAGACATATACATCACGATCACCAAATAAATTTTTATTTCTTTTCAAGTACTCCACCTTTGCCCTTAAGGCACTTTCAAACTGGAACTGTTTTTTGTCCAGAGACATTTGTTTTCTGTGTATCCTGTACCTGTATAATTCTTTAGGCAGTTTAAAAACACTGCCGCACTCAGTCAATCTTAACACAAATTCGTAATCAAGGGCCGCTTTGTAATCAACAGATAATCCGCCAACTTTTAGAAAGTCGGTTTTTCTAAGCGTAATGGTGGGACCGGGTACAGTCATGCCCTGAAGCAGCAGCCCGTCAACCTCATCAGGCGCCTGGTCAAACCATGCTTTTTTTTGTTCAGCCAAAGGTTTTATCTCTTCATCCTCCCACATTACATCGATGTTGGAACCAACAGCAACACAGCCGGGATTTTGCTGCAAAAACTCTAGCTGTTCTTCAGCCCTCTGTTTATCACAAATATCATCAGAATCCATCAGCAGTATGTATTCACCCGTGGCAAAGTTGTTAACCATAAAGTTAACCCCATAAGACTTTCCCTTGTTTTCATCTGAGTGATAATATTTGATTCTTGGGTCAGAAAGGCTTTTGATAATATTGAGGCAGTTATCTGTTGAGGCATCGTCAAAAATCAGCAGCTCAATATCTGGATGTGTCTGGTTTAATACGCTTTTTACCGCTTCACTTAAATACCTGCCGTCATTATAGACAGACATAACAAAACTTGCTAAGGCCATTTTTTCACCTCAAAAAATCACCGTATTTTCTGGATAAAAGTTCTTTGGCTTTGTTATTCCACTCATGCTAGTAATTGAGCCAGATAGTTTCTATAAAAGGTAGCTGGCAAATCATTAATTATAGTTGAAAGCTGCTCAGAATTTATGTATCCCATTCGGTAAGCAATCTCTTCTATACAGGAGATTTTGAGTCCCTGTCTCTTTTCAATAGTGGCGATAAAATTCGAAGCATCCAACAGGCTGTCCGGGGTGCCGGTATCTAACCACGCAATTCCCCTTTGGAGCAATTCTACTCTTAACTGTCCTTTGCTCAAATACTCTTTATTTATATCGGTAATCTCTAATTCTCCCCGTGCTGAAGGCTTTAGCTTTTTTGCTGTTGCCACAACATTTTGATCATAAAAATATAAGCCTGGCACTCCATAGTTTGATTTAGCCTTTTTGGGCTTTTCCTCAAGACTCAAAACGGTGCCGTCTTTACTAAACTCCACAACACCATACCGTTCAGGTTCACTCACCCAATAACCAAATATTATTGCTCCTGATTCCAATTTAGCGGCTTTTCTTAAAATATTCGGTAACCCTTGTCCATAAAAAATATTGTCCCCTAACATTAAACAGACACTCTGTCCATTAATAAAGTGTTCTCCAATAATAAATGCCTCTGCAATTCCTTTAGGCTCTTTCTGCACTCCGTAGGATAACTTGATTCCCCACTTAGTTCCGTCACCTAATAATCGTTTGAATTTCGGAGTATCTTCCGGAGTGGATATAATCAAAATGTCCCTGATGCCTGCCAGCATTAAGGTGGATAAGGGGTAATAAATCATCGGTTTGTCATAGACAGGTAGCAGCTGTTTACTTACAGCAGTTGTACTTGGGTATAATCTGGTCCCACACCCGCCGGCCAAAATAATCCCCTTCATAAGGCCCTCCTCTCCGCTATCACTGATGACAACCCCGTGTCACAAGGTTATCACCGGCATAAACAACACTTCCTGATTGAATCTATGTTGTTAAAACATGTCTTATTGGCTCAATTTTTGTATTGTAAGAATATATTTCGCTTGAAGGGCTATCAAAACTAAATTCTTTAATAAACTTGTCCGGTATATAAACACCACACATATTATTGTCAACACTGAAAATATTTTTCTGTAAATTCTTTGGTACTGCATCATAAACGGCGTTTACGGTTGTTACGATATAATCGTTTCTTTTTTCCTTGAAATCATGCCAAACCACTATGGATTTACTGCTGTCAATAATTTCAAAAATGTTTTTTGTATCTGTTTTAACTCCGTCATACGAATGATCACCGTCGATAAACACCAAATCGATTCCTTTGGGAATTTCCGTATAATCGAATTTTTTTGAATCTGCAAAATAATGTTTTACATTATTTCTCCTATACGAAAAGTAACGGCTAAAGTTTTTCTTGTTAAGAATTCCTTTAAAATATTTCTCCAAACTAAAGTCATCATCAGGCAAAGATATGCTATAGCAATCATCAACAACTTCTGAAACAGCGGCAATACTCTCCCCCATCCAGGTGCCTATTTCCAGGTAAATTTTTACGTTGAATTTTACCGCTAAAACCTTTAGAAACAAAATGTCCAGCAGACCAGACCCTCCCGTTAAAAATGTAAAATTACTCACCTGTAATTTTTTACTGTTGGCGGAAGCTAATAAAGCTCCCAGGTTAATGGATTTAATTCTGAATTTTTTTTTCAGACTATTCCAGGAGGCTTTATTTATTAAGTCATATGTAAAAATTTCAAAGTTTTTAATACCTGACTCCAACAACTGATAAGAAATCTCCTGGTGGTAACTGCTGGTTATGATTACTTTTATATTCTTTAATTCAAAGAGTTCTTCAGGGGAAATAATATTCAGGCCATCAAAGTTTTTCCCCCATTTTCGCTTGTCATTATCACAGAAAGCAACAATATTTACCTTATCTGTCAGCAGCATTTTTGCAGCCTGTCCCAGCTTTGAAGCCCCAAATAAAATTACCTTTTCAGACATATGTTACTCCCCTCATTGAATTATTTGATAAATAGAACCCACAATGTATTCCAAATCAGTCATGGATAAATCCGGATATATCGGCAGGCGCAATAACCTTTGACTTAAATCTTCAGTAAGAGGCAGCATGCCTTTTTCATATCCCAGTTTCTTACCCATGGGAGACAGGTGAAGCGGCACATAATGGAAAAAACTTTGGATGCCTTTTTCTTTTAATCTATCAATCAAGCCATTCCTCGTTTCTTCTGACCGGACAAGAATATAAAAAATATGAAAATTAGGCTGACACTCCTTTGGTATTGTGGGCAATTGCAGTAAACCTTTCTCTTCAAGAGGCTTCAGAGACTCACAGTAATAATCAAAAACAGTCTTTCGCCTGGCATTAATTAGGTGGCGGTCTTCTAACTGCCCCAATAAAAATGCTGCCAAAATATCTGCTGGTAAATAACTCGACCCTATGTCGGTCCAGGTATACTTGTCTACTTCTCCCCTAAAAAACTTGCTTCTGTTGGTACCTTTCTCCCTGATAATTTCCGCCCTTTCCATAAGGTCTTTATCTGAGTTTATTAATATTGCTCCTCCCTCACCGCAGGAATAATTTTTAGACTCATGAAAACTGTAGCATCCGATATCCCCGATGGTTCCCAAAAACTGTCCCTTATATTTCGCAGTCACTCCCTGGGCTGCATCTTCAACAACCTTCAGCTTGTAGTTCCCCGCAATATCCATAATACTGTCCATGTCACAAGCCACACCGGCATAATGGACAGGAAAGACAGCCCTGGTCTTTTTAGTTATCTTTCTTTCTATGTCTTTAGGGTCAATGTTCAATGTATCAGGCTGAACTTCTGCAAAGACAGGCCTGGCGCCCCTCAGTACTATGGCGTTGGCTGTGGAAACAAAAGTATAAGAAGGCAGAATAACCTCATCGCCTTCCTTTAAATTAAGTAATAATGAAGCCATTTCAAGCGCTGACGTACAGGAAGTTGTCAGAAGAGCCTTTTTTGTATTGAACTCCCTCTCAAGGAAGCCGTGTACCATTTTTGTAAATTTACCGTCGCCCGCTATTCTTTTGCTAATAATTGCCTGCTCAGCATATCTAGCCTGCTTCTCGACAATATATGGAATATTAAAAAGTATCTCTTTCATAATATAGACCTCACTACCGGCTGTTTTATTTTTGTTCATACTTCTTTAAACACACTGCTTCGAAAGTTGTCATCTTTTTTCTATCTATACATTCATACCAAATATCCTCTTGTGATTCTATAAATTCTAATCTCCTATAGAATTCTTCGTTATGAAAAGATTGAGGAATTAATACTACACCGGTATCATCACATACAGCTATTGCTCCATCGTATTGATTTCTTCTTTCAATTATTATTTTTTCATCAAGTTTACTTTCTAACTGAACATTTTCACAGCCAATGGGATTAAACCCTTCACACCAAATTGGCCAATTTTCTTTCATCAGTCTGGGAACATCTCTTAAATTACCGACAACCACAATAGCGGAAACCTGTCTGTATAGAATTAGGTATTTCGAAACTAAATCACCAAAAACAGCCTTGTTATCAGAGTCAAAAACTTCAACAAGAACTATATCATTTTCCTTAACGTGCTGGAGTTGTTCATGAAGATCCCAGTTGCTCCCCCCATATGCGTAAGCCCAGAACACATTTCCAACCTCAAAATGCCCCCTGTTTAAAGCTTTAATGTTAGGTATCGCACCTCTCTTACCTAAGCAGTCAGCAACCTCCGTTGAAGAAACTCTATTCTTTTTGATGTATTCAATCAACTTTTGTTGTATGTCCATTTTTGTACCCCCTAAAACTTCTTACTTAAATACTAAAGCTTTGTGATGAAGTATTTGAACAGTTAATTTATAACCCTAGTCCGGTGAAATTCATTATATTTTTATAAGCTATATTCTCAACCTTTTCTCGGTCCAACCCTTGCGAAAAATAATTAAATCTTTCTCGCAGCTTTTTCGAATCAAACTCTGGGCCATCAGAACCAACACAGATTCTCCTATCAAAATTCTTAAATAAGAATTGAATATCTAAATCTAAGGAACTTCCCTCATATTTACACAAAGTTAAAGATAAATCTAATAAAACATTATGAAATTCCCTTGCAACCTCCATCATTTCGAATAACCTTACAGTACAGGAGTGTAAAAGAATTATTTTTTCACCATTTAGTTTTGATAACAACTCTCTCAAACTTACCATGTTATTCCTATAATAATCATTTCCAGAGCGGTAAAAATAAGTGCATAACATCACAGCTAAATTTAATTCATTAGCTGTTTTTACAACCTCAGGCAATAAAACGTTGTCGTAAGTTACCTTTGAGAATCTCGGGTGTATTTTTATTCCTACATAATTCAATTTAGATACTTTAGTCAGTAATTCTCTGATATCATGACTTTCTTGAATGTCATCAAAGCGCAAGCCTGCGATGGGATATAATAAATCCGATTTAGACCTGATAAACTCACTATACTTTTCCAAATTATAATTTCCTACATCAGGAAGTCCAACAGCAAAAGCCCATCGTATATTATTTTCTTGCATCTGCACTATTAGCTCTTCAGGAGAATTCTTGCCATTATATTTTGGTTGAAGCCAATTACTGTTCATTGTGGGGTGTACTAAGCTGTCAAATAAAGGTATATTATTCATAAAGCACCTCCACGGTTGTTTTGATCTGCTCAATTAATTGCAATAAAGATTCTTCCTTTTTCTCCCAAGCTATAAAGTATCCCGCTCTCGACCTATCGTCAACCGGTGGATATAAATAATCACCTTTTTTAAAGTTCAAATCGATATCTATAACATTTTCCAAAGACTTAATCTTATCAAGTCCCAGAATTTCCTTAACCCTGCCGCTTTCAAATACAAAAAATTCTAAAACCGCACTAATATCAAGTTGATTAGCATCATCAATTTTATGGATTTTTTCCCCTAACGCCATTTTAATTAAAAGCTCATTGGTATTTACCCCTGAAAGCAACGGAACAATATGTGAAGAGATTTTTGTCCCTCCTCCTCTGGCAGCCACTTCTATTAAATAAAAATCATTATTCCAGTACTTATATTCGGCATGTGTGATCCCAAATGGCAGTTCCATTCTTTCAATTAAGTTATTGTTTAATGTTTTTAACTCTTCAAATCCTTTTGAATTCGAATACAATAAGCGACTTGCTACAACCTCATTCTCCTTAAAATGCTTCTTCTTTGAAACTGCCAAAGAACAGTGCATCGCAGCAGTTTTAAAACCTTCTACTGTATATTCTGTACCTCCAATAAACTGTTCAGCTAGAACAGATTCGCTGTCACAGTAACTTAAGGTATTGTTATATTTGTCTTCAAGTTCCTCAATAGTACCTATTTTGTAAACACCTCTGCTGGATTGGTTATTGGTTGGCTTTATCATGAAAGGAAATCCAAGTTTGACAGCAGCTTCCTTTATGTCATTAAGGGAAAAACAACGATAAAAATCAGGAGTGGGAAAACCATTTTTGTGGCAAAACTCTCTCATTCGAAACTTGTCTGTAAAAAGTCTGGCCTTATCATATCCAATTCCGGGAAGGCCTAAATGCTCACATAAATAAGCGACAGTGGGCACAGCAATATCACTTTGGTCAGTAATTATCGCATGAGGCTCATATTTTTCTGCTATCTCTAAATTCTTATCTTTATCTCGAACATCGGCTACAATTCCAACATCGGCATACTTGAATCCTTCTGATTTTTCATATAAGTTTGTATTTATAACATAACAACCTAGTTCCTTGGCTTTTTTAATAATTGGGACTTGCCATTGCCCACCACCGATGACCATTACTTTCTTTAACATATTAGCAACCCTTTCCCAGAAAATATAAATCGGATTTTAACAAAAGATACCTTCATATATTTTTTTAATATACTCTTCGGACATTTCTCTGAAAATAGCTGCATTACTATTTTCGTTTATAGAAGAATTTAAAGAAACTATTTCATCAATACTTCCCATTCGCTCTATATCGAACACTTCTAATCCGTGATTCTTAAAAAACTTATAGGTTACTAAATTTTTCTTCATATAAACCTTTTTACCGGCATGTAATAAAGAAACGAGGTTCCCAAAAGCTTGCTGCCTGTTGTGGTTCATAAATGCTACATCAACTTGACTCAAAATATGAATATACTTTGAGGGATCCAAAAACTTCGTTAATGGCATAAACTGCTCTCCCAATATTTGCTTCCCCATTCGGAGAAGTTCTTTAACATATAACTGGTTGCCATAAGCTAACGGAACAAACACACAGAATTCCCTGCTGTTTAAATCTTTCAGTTTATATATAATCTCCAGATGATTATTGGATGGATCACCGGAATTCCCCAACATAAAAACATGTTTATATTCTTGTTTGAAATTAAATTCACACTTATATGGAGGTTTCATTTCAATTATCTTTTTTAACTCAACAACATTAGGGTAAACGAACTTTTTGTGTCTTGCATTGGTCATGAACTTTGATTTCATCAACTTAACTTCGAGTTCGTTAAAACCTAATAGATTATCAACTCTTCTGATGGCACCTTTTCTAAACCTTAAAAAAACCTTTCCCTTTAAGGCATTGTTTTGATTATCCGATCTTTCATATCCAATGTCCTCTAAAAATCTATCAGTCTTTTCATCATACAGTTTTATATCAATAAAATTGTAAAAGTCTGCTCCCCATAGATTCCAATTTATCTCTTTATTTAGATCATACCGGCACATAAACCAACAGATATGATCTTTAAGAAAATGAATTACGACTTTCCTGCTGTCTTGGACAAGTTTGAGCAATTTTTCTGCATATATCTCCCTGTATATTTCGGGAGTGCTAAAAACGATGACATTGTCAAACCGGTTTTCCCTGACGTAAGTCAATTGTTTTTTGGGGTTAACGATAACAAAAACATGCTGATTTACATCAAAATTATAATTTATAAATTCTATAAATTTTTGGCTATATACATTGTCAATCATTAAGTGCAGATAATAATTTCCTGCTCTCTTCTCTTTACCTGCGGACTTTCTCTCTTTAAGCTGTCTCCTGATATCTTTTTCAAACTTGCTTTCAATATGATTAATTCTGTTTGCCAGTTCATATTGCAGTGCTTCATTTTCAATCTGGGCCAAAACTCTTTCGAACATTTCAAGAGCTCTTAAGTACTCTCCCTTTTCAAGTAAATCATTTGCCAGATAATAGTTATAATGTATGTCAGCTTTATAATCAGTTTTTCTTACAGCATCAGTCAACAGGCTTCTAATCTCATGCCTCTGCTTACCTGCCGGGACATTTATATATGCTTTTAAACTTGGAATCCTTCCATCCAGGGGAACAAATCTTTCATACTCACTTAAAAGATTGTTAGCATCTTCTACAAACCCGTGTTCCACCAGATTGGCAACCTTTTTATAAATCAGACTCATTTCATGATTTATTAGAACCTCAATATCCTGGTCTATCACATTAATAAACAGTTCCAGCCCATTCCAAAAATGTCTATACTCCTGAAAACCCATTTTTTGCAATTGATCAGCTATTTCCTCATAAAAGGAACTTGCTATTATAACTATTACTTCATCCTTATTTTCGTTTTTACATGTTTGGGGATTAAGAACTTTACCTCCCATAAACGTCGTGTTCCATTTTGCTTTATTGTTATCAACATAATAGGAAACATGGTTAGCCAATTTCTTTGTAATTGTCTCCCCGGCACTGCCTGTACCAAAAATAATTATTTTTTTGTCTGCAACCCCTTTAATAAAGCGTTTCAATTTGCGTCCACCCTGTCATTAAGGTAATTCACATCCACCCATCGAGTCATTCCGGTAACCCCGAAGTCATTCATGTACAATGAAAAACTATTTTTGCTTGATGCATAAATAAACAGTTTCTTTTTGCACCAACCCAAATTTTCTTAATTCTTCAGCACTAAATTTTTTCACATAATCATCAACCTTCACACTAAACCCGGCAGCTCTCACCCGATCCACATAATCAAGCCCGTACATCCTCACGTGGTCGTACTGTCCAAAGACACGTTGGCGCTCTTCAGGAGTAGCTATGGCCGGATCTTCAAATGTTTTCTTCCTATTTACATCTATAGGCACCTGCAGGACTGCCCAGCCTCCTGGTTTTAAAACTCTGTACAACTCCCGCATCGCCAAGCCGTCATCCACAATATGTTCCAAAACATGATTACACAGGATGACATCAAAGGTATTTTCTTTAAATGAGATATCAGTGATATCCATTTTCACCATCGCTAAATCAGAGATTAAATCGGCACTGATATAGTCTACATTCGGCTTAGACTTTAGTTCCTTTTGAATAATATACTCAGGGGCAAAATGCAGTACTTTTAGCTTGTCTGAAAAGAGATTTGTGTTCGTTTTAAAATAAAGCCAAAGCAAGCGGTGTCTCTCAAGTGAACCGCAAACCGGGCACTTGGCATTTGGCCTGAGGTTTGATTCAACTCCAAACGGTAAAAACATATAAAAATAGTTGTTACAACATGGACAGTAACAAGACATTTCTCTATAAGATGATCTGCTAAATATGTTAAAACTTCTATTATCATCTACCCGTAATACTGCGTCAGTTTCTTCATACCCCAGAGCTTCAAGTTGTTTTTGCACTGTCGAGTATGCATGACAACCAATTATAACCGCTCTGTCCTTATATTCCTGTCTCAATAGCTGTTCCGGCCCGCAAACCGGGAGACCGTCAAAAGTCCCACCTTGCTTAGCAGGGTCATTATCAATAAATTCAATTTCTAATTCCTTAAAAGCCAGCTTACACTGTTGATATATACTACCGGGACCCCATATTAAAAGTTTATCATTGTTGATAAAGTCCGGTGTCAAACTCATATAAATGTTCCCCCAATGCGATGCCATTAACTTGGTTACTTAATTAACAACATAATCCATCTATTTTGTTCGCTTCATCACTTACAAAATCCTGCTTATTGTGACAAATAATGCTATATTTTTCCTCCTATTGCCTCCTGTAGTATGCCATCACCTTACCCACAGCCTCAATAACATCATCCACATCCCGTTCCGCCATTTTGGGAAACAGGGGCAGTGTTATCATCTCAGAGTAAAGCTCTTCGGCCCTGGGACAAAGTCCCCCGGGATACCCCAAGTCCCCGTAATACGGGTGCAGGTAAACAGGAATATAATGTACATTGGCCCCGATATTTTCCGCCCTCAGAGCTTCAAAAACCCTTCTTCTGTCAACCTTTAGACGTTCGGTGTTCAGCCTGATGATGAACAAGTGCCATCCCGATTCCCGGTCATCCTCTCTGACCTGGAGAGAAATTTCCGGCATATCCGTAAAGGCCTCAATATATCTGGCCACGATTTCCCGCCGGCGCTCCAGGAACCGGTCAGCCTTTGCCAGTTGGCTCAGTCCCAGTGCAGCCTGTACATCTGTCAGCCGGTAATTGTAACCCTCGAACTGCATTTCATAATACCATGGTCCTTCGTCCCGCACCAGCCGTTCCCCATCCCTGGTTATCCCGTGGCTCCTGAACTGCATCAGCCTATGGTAAAGATTAACATCATTTGTCGTTATCATGCCGCCTTCACCTGTGGTAATGTGCTTTACCGGATGAAAACTGAAAATCGTCATCTGACTTAACCCGCCGATTCTCTGTCCCTTATATGACGCCCCCAAGGCATGGGCAGCGTCCTCAATAACAACCAGGTTATGTTCCCGGGCAATTTGGTGAACCTCATCCAAATCCGCGGGCAGACCGGTAAAATGCACCGGAATGATGGCTTTGGTCCTGCTGTTCAGCTTACCCTCTATTTCATGCGGGTCTATATTCCAGTCGGAATCCTTTATGTCTGCAAATATCGGCTTCCCACCCATATAAAGGACACAGTTGGCTGAAGCGGCAAAGGTAATAGGTGTGGTAATAACCTCAACACCGGGGCCGATTCCGGCGGCAAAGGCAGCAGCATGCAGGGCTGCAGTACCATTAGCCACCGCAACAGCATACCTGGCCCCCACATATTCGGCAAACCTGGCTTCAAATTCATTAATCCTGGGCCCGGTGGTCAGGTAATCACTTTTTAATACCTCAACAACACTTCTGATATCATCTTCTTCAATCCATTGCTGTCCATATGGCAGCATTTCCCGGCGCACCGGGCTGCCACCCTCAATTGCCGGTAAATTAACCATCATCAACACCTGTTTCCAAATAAATTATTACTTCATATCATTTACACTAATCCATTCCGCCGTCCTCTTGATGCCTTCCTCCAGAGAAACAGCAGGTTCCCACCCCAGCAGATTCTTTGCTTTCCCATAGTTACACAATAGCTTGGGGATTTCGCTCTGGGGATGGATATGAGGGATATGTTTAATCCTGTCCGGCTCTTCACAAATCAACCGGGCAAGCTCGTTCACCGAGATATCCCGCCCCAATCCGGCATTGACAATCTCACCATCAACCCTGTCCGAATAGCCTGCCTGAGCCACAAAACGGGCACAGTCCGTAACATAAAGCAAATCCCTGGTCTGAGTACCGTCGCCATATATGTTTAGTGTTTCACCCCTGAGCTTCTTTTTGATAAATATGCTGATAACGCCGCCTTCACCGGAACTCTTCTGAAAAGGGCCATATGTATTGAATGGGCGGATAACAACCACAGGCAGCCCATATGTATGAAAATATGACAAAACCATGTTTTCCCCGGCAATTTTTGATCCCGAATATGGCGAAGCCGGTTTGGTCCTCCAGGCTTCATCAATACCCTCCGGCGATGCAGCCCGGTCATAGACCATGCAGGTACTCATAAATACCATCTTGGCATTGTTCCTGCGGCACTCTTCCAGAACGTTAAAGGTTCCTTCAACATCATTGGCAAATGTCGTTCCCGGGTCATCAATGCTGTCCTGAACATTTATACTGGCAGCCAGGTGATAACAAATATCATATTTGTTGCTGAACACATCCCGGAGAACTTTTTTGTCCTTGATATCCCCGGTCACGAATTCCCTGAAGCCGGTATGATGCATGAATTCGGCTATATTGCTGTGCCTTCCGTTAGCAAGGTTGTCCAGAACCCATACATCATGACCGTCATCCAGAAGTTGTTTGACCACCCATCTTCCGATAAACCCGGCCCCGCCTGTTACCAAAACCTTCATTAATTTGCCCTCCTGATTTCATCTGTTACATGCTGCTTGCGGCGGTCCAACAGCTCTTCGGCATATAAAAGCTGCTTCAGTTGTACCTTATTTAAAGGAGCCACCTCATCTGACCGGTAAGTTTTAACTTCAGCCGGTTTCGCCCCCCTGTAGTCGTACCGTTTTAGCTCATAACCCGGTGGGATGGCAAACATTTTAGGGAATTCCATAGCAAATTTGGCTTCTTCACATGTCATGAGTTCCTCATACATTTTCTCACCGGGACGCAGGCCAATGGTTTCCACCGGAATTTCATCAGGTTTAAAACCACACAGTGGAGCAAACTCTTGCATCATTATTTCAGCCAAATCCCCGAGACGGATAACCGGCATTTTCAGGACAAAGGTCTCTCCCCCCTTGGCCCTTCTTGCTGCTTCCAGAGTAAGCATTACTGCCTGGCTTAATGACATCATAAACCGGGTCATTGCAGCAAGAGTTACCGTAACCGGCCCCCCTGCCTGGATCTGTTTCTTAAACAGGGGGATTACCGACCCCCGTGAACCCATCACATTACCAAACCTTACTGCACAAAAAACAGTCTTAGCGCTGCCTTTATAATAATCAGCAGCCGAAACCAGCCGTTCCGCCACCAGCTTCGTTGCTCCCATGGTATTCGTAGGGCTGATAGCCTTATCGCTGCTGGTATAGATGACCTTACTTACCCGGTTGTACAGAGCAGCATCGATAACGTTCTGTGTCCCGATAATGTTTGTTTTAACTCCCTCAAAGGGGTTATACTCACAGGAGGGCACATGCTTCAGGGCTGCAGTGTGGAACACGATATCAATTTCTTCCATGGCCCGCATGAGACGCTCTTTATCTCTTACATCCCCCAGGAGGTATCGGGTGTTTTTATATCCGGAAAGTTCAAACTGCAAGTCAAACTGTTTTGCTTCATCCCTGCTGAAAATGCGCACTACCTTAGGGTCATACTTTAAAATCTCATTAAGCAGGGCTTTCCCCAGGGTCCCTGTACCCCCGGTTATCAAAATCTTCTTATCCTGAATCAAGTCTCTCATCTAACCTACTCCCCTTGCCTCAAAAGATTTTCCAGCTCAACCAGAGCGCCGCTAACCATCTTTCCGGCCTTTCCGGCTGCTTCATTTATCCCCTCATACAGCTCTATGGAACATAAGGCAATCCGTTTGCCCTTCCCGTTTTCTGTGTCTTCAGTTTCTTTGACGGATTTAAGATTATGTTTCATTTTGATTATTGATTTCTGGAACATCAGGGTAAACAGTTCTGTTGACTCCTTTAATTCAGCTATCCGCCTGTCAGTCCGGTCAAGCTCCCGGAGAAGTTTATTTACAGCCCGGTAATCAGACAAGCGTTTCTCGTAAAACTCCAGCAGTTTACGGGAAGCTGAGATCCCTTTGCCTGCTTCCTTTTCCAGCCGGCTTAGCTGCAGCTTTAAGCTTTCGATATTTTCTTTAATCTCTGCCAGCCTGTCCTTTTCAGGAGGCGCATATTCCCTGATAAGCCTTGCGATTTTTATATCAGCCTTTACCTCTCCAGTACAGAATTCCCTGATAACCTGGGAAAGAGGCATAATTTCAGTGCCGGGAATTTTGGCGCCACCTTCGGTGGCATCAATAACCCGATGTGTTTCCCTTGATTCATTAATTTTGATTTCAAACCACCTGATAAAGGTAGCCATGACCCTGTCAGTAAGGACCTTGGTTCCAAAGACACCGTCCACTTCAATAATCTCACGGCCCCGGAAATTTTCAATGGTCCGGTGGTCAAAGGCGGTTCCTTTGGCATGGGCCTGGTTGTCTGTATAAGCCAGATCCTGTCCCATCAGGATAATAGGGTTACAGCCCAGTTTCCGGGCTAGGTCAAAAGCCACACAGGCTACTGAAGGTCCCATTTGGTACAGGCCTTTCTTTTCCATCAGGGTTTTTTCTATCCACGATACCAGGTTTTCATGGCAGCCACCCACCAGTTTAGGTCCGGAATAGGTTTTTGGTATTTCGGGATAAATGGTAAGATCAAATACCAGTGGAACATCCATAGCAGGTATATTCTGAAAGTGCCGGTAATTGGGTTTTCCGCCATCGACCGATATTATCAGGTCCGGTTCAATGCCGGCCTGTATCATAGGTTTCAGGGCCGTACCCACACATATGATGACACTGTTACCTTTGGCATCTTTAAGCAAATGAATATTATTATTTAAAGAAGGCCCGGCTGATACAATAATAGCCGGCGTCTCCGGAAATTCCCCATAAAGCGTTGCAATACCAGGGCTGATAACTATTTGAGGCAGATTGGCAAACAGGTTATGCAGCCATTTTTCAGAGAAATAAAGAATTGTGTTCATTTCCACAATAAGATTACTTACAGCATTGGTAATCTTGGTTTTCAGTTTATCATAATCGTCCTGAAATAGCCTTACCGCAGGTTTATAGTCCAGGAATTGAATTTTTTCAAGGTGGTTAAAACCGACCACTTCCCCTAAAAAAACCTCTAACTCCATATGCCTCTTCCCGGCCAATATAGACACATTCTTACGATGCAGCAAATCAATGGCATTACTGGATTCATAAGCATTAAGTATAAGTTCGTGGCATATTTCAACAATAATGAGTTTACAATTATCAGGTACCTTTTTTAAGAGTTCCGCAACATGATATCCCAAGCCATAACCGAAGACAAAATAAACATCACCCTGTTTCGGCGAAATCGGCTCTGCCCATTGTTGGGCTTCCCGAATCGGGTCATATGAACTATGCACAAAAACCGCCTTATCATCCGTTATTGCCTTAAGAGTCGGCCAGCCTGACCTGGATGATAATTTCTCAAACCCGATTTCCATCTCTTCTTCTGCAAGAGAATCATAGTTAAGACATTTTCCTTTTAGCATTTTCTGATACTGTGCTTTTTCCATCAACAATTATTCCCCTTCGGCATAATCAATCTCGCAATCCTTTCATGAAGGCCTTCCTGATCAAGATTACTATCTTCCCCGAACCAAGACAGCTGCCCAAAGGCATCACAAAACGGAATCACTTCGGTTCCCCGAATCTGCGCACCTTCCAGGGAAGTGTTGATAAATCTTCTTTTACTCTCCCTGGCAATCCGGTCTTCAATCCATTTTCTGTATATATCCAGCGCCCTGGATGTAGATAATATTTTGCCATTATTTCCTTTTACTTTGCGCAAAACCATGTTATCTTCCATATCAATTTTTCTGTGAGTACTGGAATCAGCGTGTAATCTGTTATTGGGGAATGCCAAATCCTGCCCCACAAAAATAATTGGATTACTGCCCATTCTTATTGCTATGTCAAGCAGGGTCGTAGCTACCGAACCGCCTGTCTCTACTGCTGCAGACGGCACAGCATTTAATTTATCAAGGAGGTCCTGCTCATTGGGAAAAGCTAATACTTTTGGCCCCTGGTAATTCTGCACAACTTGAGGAGTTACGGTAGGAAATATGGCTAACGGAATATCTTCATTAATTCCGGCAATCTGATTCACCACAAATTGCTGGGGGTCTGTGATGACAGCTAGATGTGGCCTGATTCCTCTGCTAAGCAATGGTTTCAATACCGACCCAACCGCTAAAACGAGCCCCTTCTTTTCCGCAAGGAACCCGGCCAAATGTGGCAGGGCTGCATCAAGTGACGGGCCTGCTGCAATTAAGACAGCGGGTACATTCTGAAAACGGTTAAATAAAACCGAAACATCACCCAACTTCCTGCAGTATTCAGCATTAGCTGCCAGGTTAATCTCCATTTGCCCGGAAAAACGCTGGTAGGAAGACCTTTTTACCTCCCAGTCCTCCAAGACTGTCCTGAAATCAGCCGCTGCTGCCGGAAGCAATTCCAGTGAAGGGCGGTGCACCACAAGCGTACTTCCCTTATTGCCGCCAATATCAAGAGCTGACGCCAGTCTTGCAGCCAGCAGGCTAATGTCATCTTCCACAATAAGGCTAACCCTGGCATCTGCAGCAAGTTGCTCCAAATTACCCACCTTTTTCAGATACTCAAATACCTCACTGCCTAACTGAAATACATACACCCGCCCGTCTTTTCCCACTCTGTCAAGCGCTGCGGCAATATGGTAACCGAGTCCGGCCCCATAGACCACAGCGGTATCCCCTTTGTTGATATCATAGCTGTCGATCAAGCGGCCTGCTTCTTTTACCGGGTCATACCTGCTGTGCAGGTAGATTTCCCTTGACCCGGTATCTATCCTGGCAGTATTCATGCCGGACCGTGCCTTTTCAGGAACAATCTTCAACCGTATCATTCCTTTTCCCTGAGTGAATTCAGCGTATCACTTATCAAGGGTACAAGTTCCTGGATAAATGGGGCCAGTTCATATTCCAGTAAGTCTGCTATCAAAACATAATCTCTGTTCTGCCACCCCTCCAACAGCTCCTCCAGCTTTTTACCATAACCTGCTGCAGACGACCTGAAGGAGTCCTGCAAAATATTACTGTCAATAATCAGAACTGCACCCGACAGTATCTGACCCAGCCATTCCATTCCCGGAACTACCTGAAGAAATTTGGAGATGCCCTCACCCTCACGACCTTCCTGGAGAAAAGCAGCAATATCTGTTAAGCCGCTTTGGAGTACCGGTAAATACGTAACTGCTGTTTCCAGCCCATCAGTGATCACCTGTCCCGGGGTCCCCACCATCAGAGATAGGGTATCAATATCATTCAAACCGGCTATTTCCGCCAGGTTTATACTGCTCTTAACACCATTAACCTCAGCTTCCATGATAACCAGGTTATTCTCCTTTATAGCGCCCTGTAACTGTGCTATAATTTCACCCTGGGTCATATCTTCCCCAAATAACATTTCCCGGTCATTTACAGTAACCTTCAAAGTCAGTCCTCCCTCTCCCTGTTCAAAAAATACCCGCCGCCCGGACCCCGGCGCACCCGGATCAGGCCCCTGTCAAAAAGGGCTTTCCCCTGTTCCCTGACATAGGACGGGGTAACATTCAGGGTTTTACTTATCTCGGCAGAAGACAGCGGGTTCGCATAAGTTGCCCCAGCCCGCCTGAGAATCCCCATTATTTCCTGTTGTATGTATGTCAATTCCACTTCAGATTCCCCACCTTTGTTGACACTACCCCGCTTATCCAGTCTCTAGTCGACATATCCGGCTAAAAAAACAGGCAATGGCTTTACGTGATTATCCATTACCGGAAGATAAACCACCCAACTGACCTGCCAGCCAGCTTGCCTGATTCTGCAACTCTGACAAAGCTGTTTCCATAGCCGTAAACTGCTTATAAAGCCTGGCCTGTTTTGTGGCTAACCTGTCTTCATAGGCCTCAATCTTATCTGCCAGGTCACTGATAACTTTTGATTCAAAGTCAATCCGCGCCTGGATGACACCTGCCTTAACAACCGTCCCGCCGATGGATGTGGTTGCTGTATTGGTCAGGTACTCCAATTGAGAATCAAGTCTGGCAATCACACCTTTTTCCTGCCACGCTGTTTTACCGTCACCATCCATATCCTCATTGCTGACAAACAGTTTGGCCACATCCTCGGGGTTAGCTTCCAGGGCGGCCCTTAACTTAGTTTCATCAATTTCCAATTTTCCTGATTTGCCATAATCGGAACCTGATGTCATGATTCCTATCTGTGAAAGATTCTTATAAACAGTTAATCCTTCAATATCGGTAGACACATACTGTCTCAGCTCACTCTTGGTGTTTGACAAAATAGAGTCTCCCCTGAGCAGTCCTTTGCTCTTGAGGACATCACTGGCGGCATCCTTGACAACCTCTTCTGAAAGTCTGGTACTCAGCAGCTCAATCGTGGAATTATACTGTCCCACCCAATCCTTGATTGCTTTGACACTGGCATCAATATCCTTTTCAACTGTAAGGGTCCCGGTAACACCTTCCTGTTTCAGACTCAGGGTCACCCCGCTGATAACATCAGTCAGTCCGGCATTACTTGACCTGGTTACAGCAATGCCGTTAACCGTAAACACTGCATCCTCGGCAGCCTGTGATTCATTTTGGATGGTTTTGGCATCATTGAGTATGCCAAGGCTCTCCAAAATCTCGTCATTTCCGGTTGAACCCGCTGTATTGACTGTATCTGTCAGGACAATCCCATTGGCGGAACCTGTCTCTTTATGTTCCAGAATGAGGGTGTTGTTAACTATAGTTGCGGATACATCAAGGCTTTTGCTGGGATCGGTATTATCCCTTGCCTGATTAATCCTTGACATAATGGTTGAAAGGGTATCTGTTGCATAAACCTCAACAGTTGAACTGTAGGTGCCGTCACCAATAGTGAAGGAACCACTAAGATTCAGCGCTCCGTTGGCCTGGGTTGTCCCATTTAGCCGCTGGGCCTTCGCGATTGAAGTAACATCTATGGTATATGTACCGTCCGCTGCAGATGAATCTGCGCCGGCAGTAAAATAGGTATCATCAGAAGAGGTAGCTTTTTTGGTAAGCAGGTTAGCGGCTGTTGCTATCCCCTCACCTTTGTTCTTTAAAGACAGCAGGCTGGAGTTGATTTCGTTCCACAGTCCCTTGCGGAGTTCATAGGTATGCTGCCGTGTTTTCATCAGGTTGACAGGCTGGCGTTCTACCGCCATAAGTTTGGAGATAATATCTTCTGTCTGCATCCCTGATATCAAACCATCAATTCTCATGCTCATAAAGGCTTCACCTCCTAGCGCCTTTCATCAACAATCAGTCCTACTAACTGGTCAAGCCTGGCAACCATGTCCAGTATCTTTTCCGGCGGAATTTCTCTGACAACCTCACCGGTCTCTGTGTTAATCACCTGTACCATCCATCGTTTCGATTTTTCATGTATCTCAAAATGGAATGACCGGTCAAATATGCGGGTCATTTCATTAAGTTTCTCTGTCCCCTCCTGCAGAACTTGCTCATCTAACTCCCTGTCTTTTGGGGACGACACCTTGGAATCAGCCTCTTTCTCAGCACGCTCCTGCCTGCTCAGGGGCTGTTCAAAATCAGGTCTGGCATTACCGGCGTACCGGGTGTTTTGGACCTGGGGCCCGGAGTTAACCGTATTAGAGTTTCCTCCCATAGGCGGAATTTTCATACCCATACACCACCCTTAATTTAAAAAAACAGGCTGATAAAACAGCCGGCCGGCAAAAGCCAGCCGGCTGCATATCGCCAGTAATTAGCCTAACAGTTGTAATACACTCTGTGGAGCCATATTGGCCTGAGCCAGCATAGCGGTACCAGCCTGAACCAGAATCTGGTTCTTGGTGAACTTAACCATCTCAGCAGCCATGTCTACGTCACGGACACGGGATTCAGCAGCTGACAGGTTTTCTGCAGAGGTCTGCAGGTTGGCAATGGTATGTTCCAGCCTGTTCTGCAGGGTACCAAGGTTGGAACGCTCATTTGATACATCGTTGATAGCATCATCAACAGCAGTTATCAAGTCGCTGACGCCATCCTTTTGGGTAGCCGCATTAATGGTAGCAGCTGTCAGACTGAGCCCCGCAGAAGCGGTCATGTCATTAATCTCAATAGCAATGGTCTGATCGGCATTAGCGCCAATCTGGAAGGTCTTGCTTGTGAAACCGCCTGTCATCAGCTTCTGGGTGTTAAACTCAGTTTGCTGGGCAATCCGGGTAATTTCGTCCTTCAGTTTGTTGAGTTCATCAACAATCTTAGTGCGGTCTGCTGTAGTGTTAGTATCGTTCCCGGCCTGGACAGCCAGTTCCCGCATTCTCTGAAGCATTGAATGAGTCTCGTTCAAAGCACCCTCAGCGGTCTGAATAAGGGAAATGCCATCCTGGGCATTACGCTGAGCCTGGTTCAAACCATTGATCTGACCCCTCATTTTCTCGGAGATTGCCAGACCTGCGGCATCGTCACCGGCCCGGTTAATCCTTAAACCTGATGCCAGTTTCTCCAGTGACTTGGTCAGGCTGGTATTGGTTGCGGTCAGTTTGTTCTGTGCGAACAGGGCATTAATGTTGTTGTTAATTCTCATACTATCATCCTCCTTGAATAATTAGGGAGCTTCCATGCTCCTCTTATTTGGAAAAATCATCATCTCCTCACGTCAGGCAGCATCGGCCGCTGCTGCCTTAAAATATGAAAATGATATCTTGCCGGTAATAATATCGGTTATATAAAAAAAACCTTTAAGCCCATTTTCGGGCAATAAAGGCTTTTTTTAACCATTTTTATTTGTTAGCATCATTATCCAGTATTTTTCACATCATTTATTGCCATTTCTTGTCGTTATCTGTCGTTTTTGATAATTTTGCTGCCCGGTAGGTTCTGTACCAGAATCTCCAGATTATCCCCCGGAATTTGGGACACACCTGCTGCCGCCTTATTTTCAGCCCTGATTTCTTCGAAAATTTCTTTCCGCAGGATTTTGACACTCCTGGGAGCGCTTATGCCAACCCTTACCTGGTCCCCTTTGACTTCAACAACTGTTATCTCTATATTGTCGTCAATGATGATACTTTGCCCCGTTTTTCTTGTTAATGCTAACATTTCGTCGCCCTCCTTGGCATTTTTCCTAAATTGCTCTTGAGCTAGTTTTCAAAATTACTGTTGAAATAAATGAAGCTTCACCGGGTAGGCTTCGTTATTCAAGACAATCTGCTTACCCTTCATTTTAGCCATATTAATGACCAACGGCGCCTTGATATTGGCCGTCATCTCTGTGGGGTTTTCCGGAATTACCAGAATTACCAGGACAGCTACATCTTCCGGCCTGGCCACCTCCAGTTCCCTGATATCATTCTGGGAAAGCTCAAACTGGTAGTCTGCAAAAAAAACAAATGGCTCCATTACCACAAAAGCCAGTTCAGAATTTTCCAGAGACTGCAGCCATTTGTAAGGCGATTTCTCATCATGATCCAGAAGGGCATATTTGGTGTTATCTTCAAAACCGGGTAAACCGCCAATCATTGTGATGATATCCTGTTCCTCTACAGTCAGGTCCCCAAACCGCCTGGTTTTAACTATCATTCCTCTTATCACCTCATATCAAATCACTTTATCCAGAAGACAGCCTGCCACCTTAAGCAACTACATCCAGGTGGGTTCCTGCCGTTTCAATCTTTATGACTGGTTTTTGCCGCAGGTAGATACTTATATCTCCGGGAGAATACTGAGTTTCGGGATGATGTGGTGTCACCGCAAAATGCACCTCCCCCGGCATCACTCTGATATCAAGCCCCCCGGCAGCCGATATCTCAGGAGCCGACCTGGGAAGCAGTCCAATATTAAACTGGGCCTTATCAACCGATTTGGCCCTTGCAAGCTGACCGATAACTTCAGCCCCGCTCCCAATCGACCGTGCCAGAGTATCACCCTCGCCGGCCACTCTTCCGATTCTGCGCAAAACGGCAGCTTTGCCTTTCTTCGCATACTCGGCCTCAAAAGGCACAATGCCCTTACATCCTAATTCTGCCTGAGGACGGGTCAGGTCAATCCGGACCCGCAGAAACTGCACCGAAAAATCCATCCGGGGACGAATTATCTGTGTTTGGATATCCACAGGCCTGCTGGTGATCTGTAATTGTGATCGAGTTGTATCAATTCCTATCTGTCCGAATTTCTGAGTTATTTGAATCTGCATGCTGCATCATCCTCTAACACAAAGGATAGTCATCAAAAACGCCCTCTATTTACTACCTCAGGAAATCCAACAGTGTCGGCTGGATTATCCGGGCCCCAGCTGCCAGCGCAGTATTGTAGGTGTTTTCCTGCATCTTCAACTGGGTAATCATTTCTGCAGTATTAATGTCTTCATTTTCAGAGAGCAGTGTGGAAAAGTTCAGGCTCGCATCCTCAAGCCTTGTCTGTGTCAACTCCAGCCTGTTGGTCTTAGCGCCGACCCCTGACCGCAATGCCAGGATATTATCTATGGCCTGATCCAGTTCCCCCAGCCTGGTTCCTGACAGGGATGCCGTATTACCTCCGCTGATCTCATTCTCAATATCTGTCAGCAGTGCAAATGTATCAATCGTATTTATTAAAACATCATCACCTGTAAGGTTAATGGGCATGGTGATATTGACTCCTATTTCATAGTTCATACTTCCCGTATCTCCAGCATAAGCACCTGCTGCAAAGGGAGGCTCGGTCGTCCGGAAACCTCCGAAGACATACCGCCCGTCATGGGCAGTATTGCCAATCTGCTCCAGCTGCTCCCGAAGCTGGGAAACCTCGCTAGCTAAGGCCTCCCGCGCCGACTGGGACAGGGAATCAGTAGCCCCGGCAATCGTAATTTCCCGCACCCGGTCCAGGACATCACTCGCCTGGCCCAAAGCAGTATCAGTGGTATTCAGCCACCCCTTGGCATCTTCCACATTGCTTAGGTATTTTTCGGTTTCCGTTAGACCGGTATATAATCTGAGGGACGCGACTACCCCAACAGGGTCATCTGACGGCCTGTTTATCGTCTTGCCTGTTGAGAGTTGTTCCTGAATCCTGTTCATGTTTCGATAGTTGGTATTCAGGTTGTTCAGGAAGTTACCGACCAACATACCCTGAGTAATGCGCATCAATGACACCCCTTTGGTTTATAATTAGTAGATATATTATGCGAATAGGAGTCAGCAGTCAGAATTCAGAATACCCCGTGAATATCCTTCTAACAATTTACTGACCTCTTGTAAAAGGAGTTTGAGTTCGGAAACATCACTATATCCAAGATCCTTCGTAAGAATTAGGTAGTATCTGCATTCTTCAGCGGAACCTTGCGCAATATTAAAGAAACGGATTTTATCCGCTTTGCCGCGTTTACGAAAACCTTCAGCAATATTCGCTGCTATAGAGGTGGCGGCCCGCCGAAATTGAGAAGACAACCCGTATATCTCATACTTCGGAAACGTCTCGGTTAAGCGATAAACTGCAAGCACGAATAAGTGCGCCTTCTGCCATACTACTAAATCTTCAAAGGTTTTCGCCGGATCTCTCATTTCCTCTCCTATCTCCTGTCTCCTAGCTCCTATCTCCTGTCTCCTGACTCCTGTCTCCTGACTCCTATCTCCTAGCTCCTGTCTCCTGACTCCTATCTCCTAGCTCCTATCTCCTGACTCCTGTCTCCTGTCTCCTGACTCCTAGCTCCTAGCTCCTATCTCCTGTCTCCTGTCTCCTGTCTCCTGACTCCTATCTCCTAGCTCCTATCTCCTGACTCCTGTCTCCTGACTCCTAGCTCCTAGCTCCTAGCTCCTAGCTCCTATCTCCTGTCTCCTGTCTCCTAGCTCCTATCTCCTGTCTCCTGACTCCTGTCTCCTGACTCCTATCTCCTAGCTCCTATCTCCTGTCTCCTGTCTCCTGACTCCTGTCTCCTGACTCCTATCTCCTAGCTTATCTTCCTACCAAGCCGAGCCTATTCACAATCGTTTCCAGCATTTGGTCCATTGCGGTAACCACCCTTGCTGCCGCATTATATGCATGCTGAAATTTAATCATATTTGTCATTTCCTCATCCAGGGAAACCCCTGATACCTGTTGCCTGCGGTTCTCCAGTTGGGACACCAGCAGTTCCTGATTGTCAGTCATGCGTCCGGCCTCCTGGGCCTGGACACCAAGCTCAGCAATCATACCACGGTAATAATCATCAACAGTGGCAGTACCAATGAGATTCCTATGTTTTAGTCCCACGATGTTGATCGCATTTGACCCATCACCCGCATTTGCCCCTAGGTCCAGCGGGTCACCGGGTGTCGATGCTGCAGCAATATTATCCAGGTCTGCCATAATCGCAGCATCCACCGCTATATTGGCAGCAGTGATGTTATTCGGATAGGTTGGATCCAGTGGGTCAATAGGGTCAAAGAAGTTAATCCCACCGACATCGTCATCCAATCCATAACCCGCAGCATGGACTGTATTCAACTCCACTACTACAGTCCTGGCCATCTCGTCAAGCTGGTCACGGTAGCTTGGCACAATATTATCCCTGTTATCCAGCATACCTTTCAGTTCCCCTGACTGAACCATAACAGCAGACCCGTCTGCATCCCACTGCAGTTCAGTATAACCATTATTGCCCGGATTAGGTACCGCCGAGATGCCAAAGGTATTTGCCCCCGAAACCAGAGCCCTTCCTCCTATGCTGACCCTAAGGGAGCCATATTCATCCTCCCTGACAGTAACCTGGACACTTTTGGATAATTCGTCAACCAAAAGATCCCTCTTGTCTCTGAGGTCATTGGCATTGTCATCCTGGACCTCTATCCTCACAATTTGGTCATTCAAGGTTGCTATCTGGCCGGCTATATTATTGATTTCATCAACCTTAATCTTTACCGAAGCATCAATATCAGCAGCCAGTTCGCTAAGCTGCCTGTCCAGATGATTAAATGTCTCCGCAAGGGTTATCCCTCTCTCACGCACGGTCTTGCGGACAGCTTCCAGTTCTGGTTTGCGGGACAAATCCTGCCACGCTTCCCAGAACTGGTCCATAACAGTTCTCAGGCCGGATTCAGATGGCTCATTAAAAATGACTTCCAGTTTTTGCAAGGCATCCTGTTTCTCTTCCCATTCGGTGAACTTATTAATTTCCTGTCTCACCTGTAAATCAATAAAGTCATCCCTTAACCTGCGTATTTCCTGGACCTCTACACCTGTCCCAATTTGTCCTGCTCCTATCGGCCTATTATAAGAAGGCATGGCGAACGGCTTGGTTGCAGACATAACTGCCTGCTGCCGGGTAAACCCTGTTGTATTGGCATTGGCAATATTATGACCGGTTACATTAAGGGCAGTCTGCTGTACCTGCAGCGCCTTTCTTCCTATTTCGAGTCCGAAAAATGTTGAACTCATAACGTACTACCCGCCTTTTCAAGGTTTTTTAAAACTCAGACCTTCCGGTCAAATATCTTGGCAGCATTCCCCTTTGGGGAATCCTCCTTATCTCCATATGAAGGAGCGCTATCATTATCAGTAAGTATATTAAAATAAAAATTCACAAATTCAAGTGAACTCCTTACCAGCTCCGTATTGGCCTCATTTGTTTCCGCAAGCTTCTGCAGCATGGCAGTCATATTATCCATAACCTGCCTAAACTGCGCACCGGTTTGCTCATCAACACGGTTGATAATCTCAGATACAGTTAACTCCTCAGCAGAAAGTGCGAAACGGCCGGCCAAATCCCGGTGGAGAGACAGCCTCTGCTCCTCCAGCCTGCCAACCTGTAAAATCAACCCCTCTTCCTCCCTGGTAATCCTCTCAAGCTCATGGAGGTCTCCTTTTACCAGCACCGGCTGCTTTTCAGAACCCAGGAAAAGTACTCTTTGATAAAGCTCATACTGGCTCATCATATTTTCCAACAGCCCGGCAAGAATTTTTTCCACCTTTATTCCCCCGTATCTTTTATGAATCTTTTCCACGTGCCGCAAAGACACTTATACCAGTTTGTCAACAAGGGTTCTCCCAATCATTTTTTCAGCAACCTCTTCATCAGTTACTTCATAAGTACCGGACTGTACCAGTTTTCTGATATTGGCCAGCCTGTCTTCCCTGATCTCAGGAAGTGTACTGATAGCCTCTTTGGCTGTCATGTAGGCCTGGGCATCACTGGAGACAGAAATCTGATATGCCTCTTCGTTAAACTTCTTCAGGCCTTTTCCGGGGCTTTGGGCCTCTTTTTTGTCCTGATTGGCATACATGGCAATCAGGGACCTGATTTGGCTGTTTGAGATAATCATTCCGGCCACCTCTTTAGTAATTTAAATGGATTGCAGCTTCTCTTTATGTTAATTCAACTTACAGTTAATGTCGGCAGAACGTGTCATTTTGTTTAGGCCGGAATTCTTGCTGTTATCTCAAAATTATTAGGTTTTTCTTTATATTACATCAGATATCTCCCCAATAAGGCTGCCTGCCGTTTTGTCTGAAAATTTTGTTATTTTAATCACAAACCAGGCAACACTTATGATTGCCGTCCGGTTTAGTCGTCTCTCATCCTGTCGGCAGTATACATACCCCTTCTTTTCTCCTTTTCAGGCTCTTCCTGCCTTATTGTCCGCTGTCCCGCAGCGCCTTTCATCTGGGCAGACAGCGTTTTGGCACAATTGGAGCAAAAGTTGCCTGTCCTGATACTGGTCCCGCAGCTCTTGCAGGTCAGGCCGCTGCTGCCGTCAGAGAAGCTGACTTCAACACGCCCTTCACGCATCCATCTGAGTACTTTCTTTTCCTCAACCCCGGTAATTTCCACAATCTCCTCAACAGAGGCCTTAGGGTTGTCTTTCAGGTATTTTCTCACATTCTCAAAATCGACTTCCTCTTTGTCAACACAGTCCGGGCAGAGGTTTTTATTTATTTTGACAAATACCTTCCCGCACCCGGGACAATTTCTCAAATCACCCATACTCTTACCTCCTGTTCAGAAAACCCGTTTACTTTCTCTGTCACCTTTCGACAAATTCCTGCATTTTCCTTCTCTGTAAAGAAAATATTTAAATTTTCCCTTGCAGTCCTGATGCCAGTGTTATCACACCGATATTTTCGGCTCCCGCCCTGAGCATCACCCGTGAACACTCACCGACCGTAGCTCCGGTTGTCAGAATGTCATCCACCAGCAGGACTTTGCCATACGGCCTCTCTGTTGCGCCATTCGTGAATGCTGGCCATGCCTGCCTGTTAATGGTAAATGCGCCTCTGATATTATCCTGCCTCTCTTGTCTCGTCAGCTTGCTCTGACTGTGAGTATCAATTGTGCGCAGCAAACACCTGGCCACCGGAAGATGAAGCAGTTGTCCCATTCGTTCTGCCAGGAGTTCAGACTGGTTAAATCCCCTTATCCGCAGCTTTTCTTCACTCAGTGGGACCGGCACTATTATATCGGAATCCCAAAAGCCCTGCTCCCGTAGAAAGAGTTCTGCCATTAACAAACCCAGAGAGCCGCACAGAGACCGGTATCCGGAGTATTTGTACATATAAATCACCTGTTTCAGGTCCCCTCCATAAGGCCCCAGTGACCTAGCCATAAAGAAGGCCGGAGGCGCTTCCCGGCACTCCGGACAGTACCGTCCGCCTTCACCGGCTTCAGGCATATAACGACCGCATCGAGGGCATAAAGAAAAACCCTGCCTGCTGACTATCCTTTGCATACAACCTTCGCACATGATATCGGTCCCTGCAGGGCAGCCACAAACAAGGCAGCTGCTCTTTTCAGGGAAAAGCACCTGCAGCATCTTTTCCAGCAGTCCCAATGCCGCACCTCCATTTTATGATAATTTCCCACGCTATTTGGGTTTTTTATAGTCCTGGCTTCAGATAACCTTGCTCCCTGGCTGTCCTGTTAAGAAAAACAATTTTTTTCCTGGCATTTCCCATGGCATCGCTGATGGTTTTTCCGGCAAACACTACTTCCCCATCAGGGTACTCAATCGATCTCCCTGCTCTCCCGGCCATCTGAATCAGAGTTCCTTCGTCAAAGACCTGTTCCCAGTCGGCTTCCAGCACCAGTACATTAGCCTTTTTAACCGTTATCCCGCGTTCCATGATTGTAGTGGTAACAAACAGAGGGAATTTCCCATTCTTGAAATCATCTCTTTTCCGGTCCCGCTGCGCATCTCTGGCGTGGCTGAAACGCAGCAGATCATCCGGTGAGGCTGGTTTGCGCCCAGCGTTTACAGCACGCGTACTACTCTGGACAGCAGCAAAAACCGCGTCTGCCAAAACAGGCCCATATTCCTCAACCATACCAACTGTCGGCAGAAATATAAATGCCTGCCGGCCCGGGTCAGCAAGCCATCCCAGCAGCAGGTTTACAATCACCTGGTTAATTTCCCCGCTGTCACAGCCGCAGTTTCGGCTGCTGTTATGGCCGGAGTTTCGGCTGCCGCCACGATGCCCGTTGAGAAACAGAGCGGCCTTTTCCAACCGCGGTTCGGGAACCGGATAACCATGATACCTAGCCGGAATTGTCACCAACCCGGTGACCCCGCTCCTGGTATTCGCCAGCATTGCTTTGTCGGGAGTCGCCGTTAGGTAAATAGTCCCCCCTTCAGGCTTTACCGCCCTCTGTACAGCCATACGGAGCATATCGTTCCCCTGGTAAGGATAGGCATCAACCTCATCAAGGATGACCAAATCAAAATTCCTGTAATAACGGACAACCTGATGTGTTGTGGCTGTTACCAGCCTGGCTGAACGGTATTTCCCGACACTCCCTCCATAACTGGCCAGCAGTTCAACTTCTCTGAAGGCGGCCTGCAGCCGCGGAGCCAGTTCCCGAACGACATCCCTCCTGGGGATAGCATACAGGACCCGTCCTCCCCGGTTCAGGGTTTCAGCAATAGCGCCAAAAACAACCTCCGTTTTGCCGGCTCCGCATACTGCCCATATTAAAATTTCTTTTATATTCCTTTTTGGCTTTCTCCAAAAAAATTTCCTGGCGGCCGCGACCTCACCCGGTCCTTCATCCCGCTCTTCTTTGCTCTGCAAAGCCGGAATCCGGCTCACGAAACGGACCAGTTCCTCTGAAGCAGCCTGCTGGGCAGGTGTCAGGGGGGGAACCCCCCGGGGCTTAACGTTTAACGCCATCTCAATAGGCAGCGCACTTCCCGGAGCAGCATATAAGCCGCGGCAGAGCCTGGAATCCCCGAGAGTATTGCACTGTTCACAATATACCGACGGAAATCCACAGACCTGGCAGCCCGCCCGGAACACCTTCCCATTGCGCCCGGAAAATTCCGGTTCCCAGAACCTGCTCCGCAGTTCTGTTTGGCTGCCGCAACGGTAACAGGTGACTGCAGTCAGCCTGGTGAAGCCCAGTGCAGGCCGTATCTCGATTTCACCCTTCAGGGCAAGAACCTGCAAGATATCCGCGATGAAACTATCTCCGGCGCTGTGACTGTTCTCCGCCAGGCTCTTTTCAACTTCTTCGCGGAATAAAATACGGCCCCTTAAGGCGCCAAGCACCTCCCGGCAAACCCGGGATCCCGGCGCCCTTAGTATCTTCAGGTTTTTCATCACAAGCCTGGCAGGATAACCAGCCATATTCTTCAATAATGTCCCCTGTCCGAGAACCCGCTCCAACTGTGCCAGGAGACTGTATAATTCCTCAGCTTTGGCCCGAACCAGAGTTTCATAAGCTGGATCTTTACCATTCATCCTTTTGCCGCCAAAAGCCGTTTCCAGGAGAAAGGCTGAAATCCCCACAGGCAGATAGGGCGTGAGTATCTCCAAGGCAGCACAGTCCTGCCCAGGAAACATAAACACCGCATCAACCCTGGGGTCATGGGTCATAAATGCATGATAACCGCCGGTCTTCA